>DASUBN010000275.1:0-11490 GCA_035763245.1 Gammaproteobacteria bacterium
CTGCTCGGACGCGCCCTATGTGGTGAAGCGCATCGGCGAGCTGCGGGCGGAGCAGGGGGCCTATGCGTGGCGCGCGCTCCTCGATTCCGGCGCCATGATCGTGAACGGCACCGACGTGCCGGTGGAGGACGAGAACCCCATCCCCAATTTCTACTGTGCCGTGACGCGCCGGGCTAAGAAGGACGGCACGCCGTTCTTCCCGGCTGAAGTCATGACCCGGGACGAGGCCCTGCGTTCCTACACTTGGAACAACGCCTACGCCATGTTCCAGGAAAGCCAGCTCGGGTCCCTGAAGGTGGGCAAGCGGGCCGACGTCACCGTGCTTTCCCAGGACATCATGACAGTGCCGGAGGGGAATATTCCCGCGACCCAGGTGGTCTATACCCTGGTCGGCGGCAAGCTGGTGTACGCTCGGCCTTGACGGTGTCCCTTCGGTAGCGAGGCCGGATCGTCCGCATCCCCATGCAGGTACTCTTACGCGCTTCGCTATTGATCTACGCTTGCATCTGGGCGGGCGCCGCCTGGGCCGACGACGATTCGCCGTTCGCCGCGGGCGGGAGCACCTCGCTGGATCTCGGGCGCTACAGCACCACGTTCTCCTATCCCAACGGCGACCACGAGGCCCACGTGGACCGCTACGGACTCACCTTCGCCGAACCTGTGGGAGATGACTTCCACTTCCTGCTGGTGGGCGGTTATCTCGCCCTGACTATGGACGGGGATCCCATCGCCTCGGCTCAGGATTACACCGGTCGGTATCTCGGTCTCATGGGTCGCTTCCGATCCACGGAGGGGGATTACCTCAACTTCTCCGCCGCTGCCGGCTACACCTGGCACGACGTGAATGGGGGGAACTCCTTCGCTCCCTCCGAAATCCAGTGGTACGAGACCTGGGGCGAGGCGGGCCCAGTGCTGGGGGTCGGGCCCTGGAGGTTCGCGGCCGGCGGTTACTACCAGTCCTTCGACGGCAACGAGACCGACGGCGGCGCCGCCAACCAGTTCCGGCGCTTCAGCGCCGGCAGCCCGGCGGGGGCCTATGCGGGCATCGTCTATTACCTGGATCGTACCGGCTCCGTGGGCCTCTACGCCACGTCGGGTGCACGGCATGGCATCACCCTCGTCTTCAAGAGAGAGTTCTAGGGGTATCCTTACACGCCAACAAGAACCGAATGGAGCGGATTCATGCTGATCTTCCTGTGCATCGTCGGCGGCATCCTGGCTTTCCTCCTCCTGGTGGCGATACATGACGTGCTGCAGAGCCGGCACGCGGTGGTGCACAACTACCCCGTCATCGGCCACCTGCGTTATTTCATGGAGTTCATCGGCCCGGAGCTGCGCCAGTACTGGGTGGCGGACGACAAGGAGGAGCAGCCCTTCAACCGCAGCGAGCGCAGCTGGATCTATGCCACCGCCAAGGGCCAGAACAACTACTTCGGCTTCGGCACCGAGGAGCAGCTCTACTCGGTCGGCTATCCCATCATCAAGAACGCCACCTTCCCCTTTCCGGAGAGCAAGGCGGTGCATCTCGGCGGCGACCCCAGCGCGGTGCCTTGCCTCAAGGTGCTGGGCAAGAGCCACAAGCGCAAGAAGGCCTGGCGCCCCACCTCGGTGGTGAATATCTCCGCCATGTCCTTCGGCGCCCTGGGCCGCAACGCCATCTCGTCCCTCAACCTGGGCGCCAAGATGGCCAACTGCTTCCACAACACCGGCGAGGGGGGCTTGAGCCCCTATCACCTCCTCGGTGGCGACGTGGTGTTCGAGATCGGGACGGGCTATTTCGGCGTCTTGGGCAAGGACGGCAAGTTCTCGCTGGACGTGCTGGCGGAGAAGTGCGCCAAGCACCCCCAGATCCGCGCCATCGAGATCAAGCTCTCCCAAGGGGCGAAGCCCGGCAAGGGCGGTGTGCTGCCGGCCGCCAAGGTGGTGCCGGAGATCGCCGCCACGCGCCACGTGCCCGCCTTCAAGGACTGCATCTCACCCAATTCCCACAGCGAGTTCCACGATGTGGACTCCATGATCGACTTCATCGAGAAGATCGCGGATCGCACCGGCCTGCCGGTGGGCATCAAGTCCGCCATCGGCGAACTCGTGTTCTGGGAGCGGCTCGCCAAGCGCATGAAGCAGCGCAAGGAAGGCCCGGACCACATCACCATCGACGGTGGCGAGGGCGGCACTGGCGCCGCACCGCTCACTTACACAGACCACGTGTCGCTGCCCTTCAAGATCGGCTTCGCGCGGGTCTACCAGATCTTCCAGAAGGCCGGCGTCTCCAAGGACCTCGTGTGGATCGGCAGCGGCAAGCTCGGGTTTCCCGACCGGGCCGTGGTGGCCTTCGCCATGGGCTGCGACATGGTGAACGTGGCGCGCGAGGCCATGATGTCCATCGGCTGCATCCAGTCCCAGAGCTGTCACACCGGCCACTGTCCCACGGGCGTGACCACCATGAGCGAGTGGCGCCAGGCGGGGCTCGACATCGACGACAAGTCCAAGCGCTGCGCCAACTACATCAAGGGCTTTCGCAAGGAGCTCGTGGCGTTGGCTCATACCGCCGGCTACGAGCACCCGGCCCAGTTCCAGGCCAAGGACATCGAGCTCTCCACGGGTGTCAACAGGTTCACGCCGCTCGGCGAGGTGCTGGGCTATAAGGCGGATCCGGCGCAATTCAAGTCTATGCAGGAACTGAAGCCCGTCTGACTGGGCGGCAACGGCCAGGAACTCCGGGCTAGAATCCGGGTCTCCTATAGGCTTAGGACTCCCGGAGCGTCGCCATGAACACCCGTCTGCCCATCCTCCTGGCCGCCGCCACCGTATTCATGGCCTGTACCGCGGCCTGGGGCGATGCGGACGACAAGACCCGCATACCCACGGGCCAGTTCATCACGCCGCTCGCGGCACTGGGCGCCACGTTCCAGCCCCTGAACCCCCATCTGCACGACTTCCCGGATTACACCGTTGGCCAGGCCATGAGCGAGGCCCTGAGCCCGGACGGCAGGACGCTGTTGATCCTAACGAGCGGCTACAACCGCCTCAACAACGCCGAGGGCAAGCAGGCGCCGCTGGACTCCAACGAATACGTCTTCGTCTACGACGTGAGCGGCGCCGCGCCGCGCCAGGTTCAGGTGATCCAGGTGCCCGACACCTTCGCGGGCCTGGCCTTCGCGCCGGACGGCCAGCACTTCTACGTCTCGGGTGGCCAGGACGACGACGTGCACATCTTCGAATACGATGCCGGCTTCTGGGTCGAGCCCCATCCGCCCATCAAGCTCGGCCACGAGGCCGGCAACGGCGTGCAGACCCCGCCGGTGGTGGCGGGCATCGCCGTGACGGCGGACGGCAAGCGCCTGGTGGCGGCGAACTACTACAACGACTCCGTCTCGGTGGTGGACCTCGATTCAGGCAAGGTGACCGGCGAGCTGGATCTGCGCCCGGGCAAGTCCGGCGGCGCCACCGGTGCCCCGGGCGGCGAGAATCCCTTCTGGGTCGCGATCGCCAGCAACGCCACTGCCTATGTGTCCAGCCAGCGGGACCGGGAGGTGGATGTGGTGGACATCGCCGGCAGCAAACCCAAGCTCACGGCCCGCATCCCGCTCAAGGGTACGCCCGTGAAGATGCTCTTGGACCCCGCCGCGGCGCATCTCTACGTGGCCTGCGACAACAGCGACGTGGTCGCGGCGATCGACACCGCGAAGGAGCAGGTGACGGACGCGATCTCGACCATCGCACCGGCGGGTGTGGTGAAGCCGTCCTACGATTACCGGGGCGTGGCACCCAACGCGCTGGCGCTATCCGCCGATGGCAAGCGCCTCTACGTCACCAACGGCGGCACCAATTCCGTGGCTGTGGTGGCCCTTGATGGGCCCGCACCCAAGGTGCTGGGCTTGATCCCCACCGGCTGGTATCCCCAGGCGGTGGTGGCCGGCCGCCTGCAGGAACAACTCTACGTGGTGAACAGCCGCAGCAACCCCGGCCCGAACCCGGACAACCCCAACCACCGCGGCCACCCCAAGGAGTCCATGGCCCATAACCACTACATCCTGCAGCTGGAAAAGGCGGGGTTCTTGACGCTGCCGGTGCCCGGCGATGCGGCGCTCGCGACCCTTACCCAACAGGTGCTGGCCAACGACGAGTTCAACGCGCCGGCTTCGGCGGCGGACGCGGCGACCATGGCGGCGCTGCGCAAGAAGATCAAGCACGTGATCTACATCATCAAGGAGAACCGCACCTACGATCAGATCCTGGGGGATCTCGACAAGGGCAACGGCGACCCCAAGATCGCGGAGTTCGGAGCGCAGAACACGCCCAACTTCCATGCCCTGGCGGGTGGGTTCGTGGACCTGGACAACTTCTACGTCTCCGGCGAGGTGAGCAGCGAGGGCTGGCCCTGGAGCATCGCGGCGCGGGAGAGCGATCAGGGCGAGAAGACCATCCCCGAGACCTACGCGAACCGCGGCGTGGTGGGCGACACCCAAGGCCTGAACCGCGGCGTGAACGTGGCCTACCCCACTCTGGCGGAGCGGCGCGCCGCCTGGCCTAGCACGCCGGACGATCCCGATCTCCTGCCCGGCAGCGCCGACGTGGCCGGAATGGACGGCCCCGGCGGGGCGGTACAACAGGGTTACCTCTGGAGCGCCGCCCGGCGCGCGGGCCTGAGCGTGCGCAACTACGGCATGGAGCCCGACACCTCGCGCTACGACCCGGACGACCCCAACACCCTGCCCAGGGACCGCACGCCCTACGCAGATCACGAGGTGGTGATGTATCCGGCCTACCCCGACCTCATGGGCGTGAGCGATCCCTACTACCGCAGTTTCGATCCCGGCTACCCGGATTTCTATCGTGAGCGGGAGTGGCAGCGGGAGTTCACGGGCTTCGAGAAAGACGGCAAGCTGCCGGCGCTGTCGCTGGTGTGGCTGCCCGGCGATCACATGGGCGATTTCGGGCACGCCCTCGACGGCGTGAACACACCCGAGCGGCAGCAGGCGGACAACGACTACGCGGTGGGCAAGCTCATCCAGACCGTGGCCGCGAGCCGCTACAAACAGGACACGCTCATCTTCATCCTGGAGGACGACGCCCAGGATGGCCCGGACCACGTGGACGCGCACCGCAGCACCGCCTACGTCGTCGGGCCCTACGTGAAGCACGGCGCCGTGGTGAGCGACTACTACACCACGGTGAACATGCTGCGCACCATCGAGGACGTGCTGGGCCTCGATCACCTCAGCATCTTCGACGCCAACGAGCGGCCCATGACGGACGTGTTCGACCTGCGGCAGGCGGACTGGAGCTACACCGCCGCACCCTCGAAGCTCCTGGCCGGCACCCAGCTTCCCATCCCCGGTCTCGTTAAATCCGGCGCGCGCCTCAAGTCCACCCACGACGGCGCCTATTGGGCCGCCAAGACCCGCGGCATGGATTTCTCCAGCGAGGACCGGGTGGATGCGGTGGGCTTCAACCGTATCGTGTGGCAGGGTCTTATGGCGGCACCTTATCCTGAGACCCGCAGCGGCATGGACTTGAGGGCGGGGCGCGCTGCTTTGCTCTCGACGACAGAGTCCGACGGCTCCCCTTAAGACTCAGTCGAAATCAAACGGGCAATGCTTCTCACACGAATGATCGCCTGTGGGCGCATCCCTACATGTCTTGTCGGATTCCTCCTTCCTGGATTTGTTGACCCTGGCGATCGACCCTGCCTAGACTGTGTACGTTTCATGGAAACGTCATCGGACTCAGGCAACATCTGAGCCGTAACAGGGAAGCGGGGTGTTCTGTGCGAGGGTATCTTGGGGTAGTCCGGGGGCGCGCATGGGGTTCGGCGGGCCACGGCATCAGGGCGATTTTGGTCATCATCACCACGGTCACGGCGGGTTGCGCCTCCATGGGTCCCGCGGGCGCGACGCGCTCTGATGCGGCCCGGGCTCTCGGTCTGCCGCCGGCGGACGTGATCGTCTTGAGCCGCGACTATGAGATGAGCGGCAGCCAGCTCGCCTTGTCCAAGTACACCGTCAAGACCCGCTCCGACCTCACCTACACCTGCATCCCGGTCTCCCAGCCTTCGGCCCAGCGCGATCCCGCCAAGCAGCAGGTCTGCATCCCGAAGAATTAAGGTGCCGCCGTCCAACCTCCCACCGCCTGTATCGGCGCGGGGTCATCTGCTCTGGATACCCAAGCTGCCAGCGCGTAGCGCGCCGCCTTCACCTTGATGGGCGCGAGGATCATCTGCGCGTCGTAACCGCCGCCCTTCGCACCCATGCCGGTGTGGCCGTAACCTATCACCAGGAAATCGTGGCGCAGCGTCGCGCTCTTGTTCTCGCCGCCGCCGACGTGCATATCCACGCCGAATGCAAGCAGCACCGCATGGGCCTCGAGCCGAGAGCTCGCGGGCACGCTCGGCGCGAAATGCAGGCTCAACCTCGGGCCATCCGTCCTCAAGCTCAGCACGCCCACCTTGGGTTCCTCAGGCATGTAGAAGGGAGTCTGGTTGAAGAAGCCCTGCCACTCCTCGCCGTTCACCACGAACTCCGGGGTGTAGACGGTCGGGTTGCCGGCGCGGGCGGAGATCGCATGCTGGCGCGCGGTATAGGCGGAATTGTCGAAGGGGTCGCGCCAGTTCGGGGTATCCCAGTAGTCCACGTGGAAGGCCACTGGCACGAGCTCCTTCCACAGCCGCTTGTCGTCCGTGAAGCGGGAGAGCCAGGCCTCCGCCGGCGGGCAGTCGTTGCAGCCCTCCGAGGTGTAGAGCTCTATCAGGTTCACCCGGGTAAAAGGGCTCGCGAGCGTCTGGGGCGCGCCCAGGGCGACGCTCGCGAGGCTCAAACCCGCCAACAACCCTAATCCTCCGGCGATGCGCATCCGCAGTCTCCTCGTGGCGATAAGCCCAAGACCCGGCGGACACACCGGTTATTTCGGGTCGGCGGAGCCCATGCGGTAAAATACCCGCATATGGAAACTGTCGCGAAGAAACCCTCCGTCAACCAGAAGAAGCTGGAGAAGCGGTTGCGCCACCAAGTGGGCAAGGCCATCCAGGACTTCAACATGATCGAGGCCGGCGACAAGGTCATGGTCTGCCTCTCGGGCGGCAAGGATTCCTACACCTTGCTCGACATCCTGATGAAGCTCAAGGAGAGCGCGCCCGTGGAGTTCGAGCTCCTGGCCGTGAACCTGGACCAGAAGCAGCCGGATTTCCCGGAGCATGTGTTGCCCGAGTACCTCAGCCGGGTGGGCGTCTCGTTCCGGATCCTGGAGCAGGACACCTACAGCGTGGTGAAGCGCGTTGTTCCTGAGGGTAAGACCCTATGCAGCCTGTGCTCGCGCCTGCGGCGCGGGGCGCTCTACAAGTTCGCTGCCGAGAACGGCATCACCAAGATCGCCCTCGGCCACCACCGGGACGACATCATCGCGACTTTCTTCCTGAACCTGTTCTACGGCGGCAAGCTTCGGGCCATGCCGCCGAAACTCCTCTCGGACGACGGCCGCCACGTGGTGATCCGCCCGCTCGCCTACGTGGAGGAGCGGGACATCGCCCGTTACGCTCTCCTGCGGCAGTTCCCCATCATCCCCTGCAACCTCTGTGGCTCCCAGGAGCACCTGCAGCGCAAGGTGGTGAAGAGCATGCTGTCGGGATGGGAGCAGGAGTTCCCGGGCCGCACCAACTCCATCTTCGCGGCCCTGAGCGACGTGGTGCCGGAACATCTGCTGGACCCGCGGCACTTCGACTTCGCTGCCCTGGGCGCCAAGGAGCCGCCTCGCAGGGACTGGCTGGGCTCGGAGCCGGCGGAAGCGGGGGAGGACGTGCTGATCGCCAGTGTATCTGTAGACGCACTGCTCAAGACCACGCCCCGTGCCCGTGCCGCAGCCGGTGATGACTGAGCCACGTACCGAGAGATTGTTCTCTTACGGCACGCTCCAGCAGGGGTCGGTCCAGTTGGCCAACTTCGGCCGGAAGCTCCAGGGCCGTGCGGACGTGCTCGCCGGCTGGCGGCTCTCCAGCGTGCGGATCCGCGATCCCGAGGTGTTGGCCGAAAGCGGCCTCGCCGTCCACAAGATACTGGTACCGGGGAAACCGGCAGACGAGATAGACGGTGTGGTGTTTGAGATCACCGCCGCCGAGCTCAAGGCTGCAGACGGCTACGAGACGGATGACTACAAGCGGGTGAAGCTGAAGTTGCGCTCAGGTTCGGAAGCCTGGGTGTATGTGAGCGCCACCGAAACCTAAGCCGGCAAACTTTCCCATACTGGTTTAACGCCTGTCGGCAAGGCTGTTTCGACTCCCGGTTGCAGCCAGGCAGACGGCGCGTGGAAATCCGAGCCCACGGAGCCCATGAGTTCGAAGCGCCCCGCGAGATGGGCCGAGACCGCCACCTCATCCGGATTGCTGCGCCCACTCACGATCTCCATGGCATCGCCACCCGCCTGCTTGAAGGCGGTGAGGATCTTCACGAGCCAGGCCCGGGTGAAGCCGTAGCGCAGCGGGTGGGCTAGCACCGCCCGGCCTCCGGCCGCGTGTATCCAGGCCAGGGTCTCTTCCAGGCTCGCCCATTCGACCGACACATGCCCCGGCTTGCCGCGGCCGAGGTAGCGCTTGTAGGCCTGCTGCAGGTCCTTCACGTGTCCCGCTTCCAGTAGGAAGCGGGCGTAATGGGTGCGGGTGAGGCGCGCCTCGCCGGCGATCTTCGCGGCCCCGGCCCGGGCGCCGGCGATACCTTTGGCTTCGAGACGCCGACCGATCTCGGCACCACGCGCGTCCCGCACCGCCTGGAGGCGCGCGAGACCGGTCTGGAGGGCGGCGTTCTCCGGGTCCACGCCCAGGCCCACGATGTGTAGAGTCTTCTTGTCCCAACTGGTGGAGACCTCTACCCCGGGCAGGAAACGGATGCCGGCTGCCGCGCAGGCGGCCCGCGCCTCGGCGATGCCGTCCAGGCAGTCGTGGTCCGTCAGGGACAGGAGCGTCACGCCGCGATCGGCGGCGAGGGAGACGAGTTCGGTGGGAGAGAGGGTCCCGTCGGAGACGCGGGAGTGGGTGTGCAGGTCGATCACGCGTCCAGGTCCGGGATGAGCATGCTCTCGAGCCGTGCGATGTAATCCTTGAGCTGCAGCTTGCGCTTCTTCATGCGCGAGACCTGCAGCTCGTCGCTGGCCGGATCTGCGGCCAGGCGCGAGATGGCCACATCCAGGTCGTGGTGCTCCAGTTTCAGCTGGATGATCTGCTCTCTTATCTTGCGCGGGTCTTGTTCCATGCGCCGCCCTGTATGTAAGCCCACAAGGGTAGCACGCCCCTTTCCCGGGATAGGGCCCAACGGCGATAATGGCCGCATGGACATATTCAAGGTCTTCCACATCGAGGCGGCCCACCGCCTGCCGAACCTGCCGGTCACCCACAAATGCAGCCGCCTGCATGGGCATTCCTTCCGGGTGGAGATACACGTCACGGGCCCCGTTGATGCCAAGACCGGCTGGATCATGGACTTCGCGGACCTTAAGCTCGCCTTCAATCCTGTGTTCGAGACCCTGGACCACCGTTATCTCAACGAGGTGCCGGGCCTCGACAACCCCACCAGTGAGAACCTGGCCCGCTGGATCTGGGGCAGGCTCAAGCCCGTGCTGCCCGGCCTGTCGAGAGTCGTCATCGCCGAGACCTGCACGTCGGGGTGCACCTATCAAGGGGACTAACAGGAGATGCCCATGCGTACCGTATTGCTCGCCGTCTTGTCCTCCATCCTCGTCTCCCTCAGCCCCAGCCTCCATGCCATGACTGACGCCGACTACATGGCGGCCATGGCCGCCATGCACGCCTCCGACATGCCGGTGCCGAGCGCCGCCGCGGTGGAGCGGCCTGCCCGGCCCGTGACCGGCGGCGCCGTGGTCTATGCCACCGTGAGCGGGAAGCCAGTACACGGTTATCTCAGCAAGCCGGCGGGCGCCAAAGGCCCCTTGCCCGGCATCATCGTGATCCACGAGTGGTGGGGCCTGAACGACAACGTCCGCCGCATGACGGACCGCCTGGCAGGTGAGGGTTACGAAGCCCTGGCCGTGGACCTCTACGGCGGCCACGCCGCCGAGTCGCCCGACGATGCCAAGAAACTCATGATGGGCGTCATGGCCGACAAGGACGCGGCCAAGGACAACCTCCGGCAGGCTTACGCCTACCTGCACGACCACGAGCACGCCACCAAGATGGGCGTGATCGGCTGGTGTTTCGGCGGCGGCTGGTCGCTGCAGACCGCGCTCCTGTTCCCGGACAAGCTGGACGCGGCAGTGATGTACTACGGCCAGCCGGTGACGGATGTGAAGGCGCTCTCCACCCTCAAGATGCCGCTCGCCGGCTTCTTCGGCGAAGAGGACATGGGCATCACCGTGGCCGACGTGCTGAACTTCCAGGATGCGCTCAAGCAGGCCGGAGTCAACGCCGAGATCAAGGAGTACCAGGATGCGGGTCACGCCTTCGCCAACCCCTCTGGCAAGAACTACCGGCCCGAAGCAGCCAGGGACGCCTGGCGGCATACCGTGGCTTTCTTCAAGCAATACCTCCATTGAGCGAGGCATTGGGGCCGGGCGCCTTAAGGTGCTAGGCTTGGGGCGAGGGATATCTCGAACCGGGAGCTGATCATGAGACGCATCGCGACATTCCTGCTTGCCTTCGGCCTCGCGGCCGCCGCCTCGGCGGCGGAGCTCGCCGGGGTCTCGGTGCCTGACACCGCCCAGGTGGCCAACACCAACCTGGTGCTGAACGGCATCGGCCTGCGCAAGAAGTTCTTCGTCAAGATCTACGTGGGCGGGCTGTACTTGCCGCAGAAGAGCTCCGACGCCGACGCCGTCATCGCGTCCACCGGCCCGGATCGCATCCTCATGCACATGATCTACGCCGTGGACAAGGACCAGTTCGCCGATGCCTGGCACGACGACTTCAAGAGCAACAATCCGGACCAGTATGCCGCCTTGCATGACCAGATCGAGCAGTTCATCGCCTGGTTCAGCGACTCCAAGAAGGACGACGTGGTCACCATGGACTGGGTGCCGGGCCAGGGCACCCAGATCAGCTGGAACGGCACGTTCCGCGGCAACATCCCCGGCGACGCCTTCCACAAGGCGCTGCTCCGCGTGTTCCTGGGACCCAACCCGCCCACGGACGATCTCAAGGACGGGATGTTGGGGAAAGATTGATTCTCGTTGGCGATCAGACCAAAACGCCTGCGTGAGCAGGCGTTTTCGTTTTTACAGATAGCTAAGCCAGTTTCGAGAAGAATCCGCATAGCCGATGAAATGCGGGTTGAGCAGCGACTCCTTGGCGTTATAGCGCAGCGGCTGCCCGTCCACTGCCACCACGGTGCCGCCGGCCGCTGCGAGCACCGCATGGCCCGCACCCGTGTCCCATTCGGAGGTCGGCCCTAGGCGCGGGTACACGTCCGCCGAGCCTTCCGCCACCAGGCAGAACTTGAGCGAGCTGCCCCGGGAGACGGTCTCGTGGGGGCCGAGCTTCGCGAGATAGCCGTC
>DASUBN010000276.1:0-8412 GCA_035763245.1 Gammaproteobacteria bacterium
GGCGGGGCTGATCCCGCTCGCGGTGCTCGGCCTCATCGGTTGGCGCGAAGTGGGCTCGGGCTTCATGCCGCGCATGGACGAGGGCGGCTTCACCCTGGATTACATCGCGCCGCCCGGGACCTCGCTCACCGAGACCGACCGTCTGCTGCGCCAGGTGGAGGGCATCCTGAGAGCGAACCCGAACGTCGCGAGCTACTCGCGGCGGACCGGTGCGCAGCTGGGCGGCGGCGTCACTGAGACCAACACCGGTGACTTCTTCGTACGCTTGAAACCCTTCCCGCGCCCCGACATCGAGACCGTGATGGAGCAGGTGCGTACCGCTATCCAGCAGCAGGTGCCGGGGCTCGACATAGACCTTTCCCAGCTCATGGAGGACATGATCGGCGACCTCACCGCCACGCCGCAGCCCGTGGAGGTGAAGCTCTTCGCCGAGGACGATGCGCTCCTCAACCGCACGGCGCCGCGGGTGGCGGACGCCATCGGCAAGGTGCCGGGAGTGGTGGACGTGTTCGACGGCGTGGTGCTGGCGGGCGACGCCCTGGACGTGCAGGTGGATCCGCGCAAGGCGGCGCTCGCCGGCGTGGACCCGGCCACGGTCACCCAGCAGTTGGACGGCTACGTGGAGGGCATGGTGGCGACGGAGGTACCCCAGACCATCAAGTTCGTAGGTATCCGGGTGTGGGCGCCCCAGGCCTTGAGAGCACGCACCGACCAGCTGGCGCAATTGCCTATCCGCGCCGCAGACGGCCGCGTGTTCCCCTTAGGAAGGATCGCCGCCGTCACCTCCGTCACCGGCCAGCCGGAGATAGACCGGGAGGACCTGAAGCGCATGGTGTCGGTGACGGCGCGCATCACCGGGCGGGACTTGGGGTCCACCATCGCCGACATCAAGAAGGTGCTCGCCACCCCCGGCCTCGTGCCCGCCTCGGTGGACGTTGAGCTCGGTGGTCTCTACCAGCAGCAGCAGATCGCGTTCCGGGGCCTGATGGCGGTGTTCGCCGGCGCCGTGGCCCTGGTGTTCGTGTTGCTCCTGTTCCTCTACGAGAGTTTCCGGGTGGTGCTCGCCATCCTGTGCGCGCCGCTGCTCGCCATCACCGCGGTATTCACGGGTCTATGGGTCACCGGTATTGAACTCAACATCACCTCCATGATGGGCCTCACCATGATCATCGGCATCGTCACCGAGGTGGCGATCTTCTACTTCTCGGAGTTCGTGGAACTCGGGCAGCGGGAGGATTTGGACGCGGCCCTGGTGGATGCCGGCATCAACCGCATGCGTCCCATCGCCCTCACCACCCTCACCACTGTGCTAGCGCTCCTGCCATTAGCGCTCGACCTTGGCCAGGGCGCCGCCATGCAGCAGCCGCTCGCCGTCGCCATCATCGCCGGCCTCGTGGTGCAGCTGCCCCTGGTGCTGGTGGTGATGCCGGTGCTCTACAAGCTCATGCAGGGGCGGAAGCGGAGTGCGGCGTAACACAGACGAGGCTATCCACGTCCGTCCAGATCTTGCCGTCCGCCGTGACAGCGTAGGTGAAGCTATACCCCGCGTCCGGCTGCCGCTCGAACACGAAGTGGTCCTGTTTGGGCGTGTTCGTGTCCAGGTTGGTCCAGACGAAGCGGTCACCGTCCCAGCCGGAGGAACCGAACTCCCGCGCGCCTCCGAAGTTATCGAAGATGCGTGCGATGAAGACTTTCTTCTGGGCGTTGCAGCCCCAGAGTTCCAGGGCATCAAATGTGAGAGGTGGCTCGTCCGCGTGGCGCATCACCAGCCAGTGGCCCGAGAGATCCGCGCTGAAGCTCTCGGTGGAGCCGATTGCTTTGCCATTCTTCAGGAAACTCCCGCTGCAATGCCGGGTCCCCAGGAACCCCGCCAGGGGCGCCAGCGCCGGTTGTAGGGCGGGCGGTGTATCGGCGCCAGCGGTGCCCATGGTCAGCGTCAGTATCGCCATCGTCTGGAGCAGTGTTTTCATGGAGTGATCCAAGTCTTTGATGTGCCGGCTCGGGTGCCGGGTCTGGGACCGCGTCGGCTCCAGGCGGTGCCGGTTCGGAGCCGCGGCATTGACTCGACATACCTGAAAGCATCTAATTGACACCGGGGAAATAACGACTAAAAGTAGGGCGCCCACCCGATGACCATCCGGCTCATTACCGTCTTCGTCTGGCTCGTGGCCGGGCACGCCCTGGGCGATTTCGCGCTCCAGGGCGACACCATGGCCGAGGGCAAGAACCGACACCACGACCCGGCCCTGCACGGCGTCAACTGGTGGTACTGGCTGGGTTCCCACGCCGTCATACACGGCGGCATCGTGGGCTTCATCACCGGCAGCACGGTACTCGGCGTCGCCGAGGCGGTGGCGCACTTCGTCATCGACTACGGCAAGTGCGAGGAATGGTACGACATCCACCTCGACCAGGCACTGCACGTGGCCTGCAAGTTTCTCTGGGCCGTGATCCTGGTGTACACCCTCACGCCGTGATCCGCTGAACCGGGTTCAAACCCAGAGCCTGCGATGGGTTATTGCGCAAGACCCTTGAGTTTCTAGCAACGGACCTGCAACACGGGCGCGGTTCAGCGCCCGGCATGCCCCAACGCGCGCATCTTCTCCAGCCACCGCTTGCGCCAGGCATCGCTGCGGTTGTCCACGAGGCCGATGAGGCTCTCCCGCATCGGCGAGATGCCGCAGAACTTCAGGATGTTGCGCTCCAGGCTCTTCAGGCTGTGAGCGCGGAAATACAGTCGGTAGAAGAACGCCGGCATGCCCATGGTGACCACGATGCGGGCCGACCTGCCGGACAGCAGTCGTTTGCCAAAGCCGCCTGCCTCCGTCTTGCTGACCGCAAAGCCCGGACGCAGCACCTGCTCCAGGAACGCCTTCAGCAACGCGGGCATGGAACCCAGCCACAGGGGATAGAGGATGACGAGATGATCCGCCCAGCGCACCGCCTCCTGCGCCTCGGCGAGTGCCGCGGGCAGCATGCCTTCCTCCCATTCATGCTTGCTGCGCAGCAGCGGAAAACCGAGGGTGCTCAGCCTGACGCGACGCAGTTCATGGCCCGCCTGCTGCGCGCCGGCGCCGTAGGCTTCCGCCAGCGCGTAGTGGAAGCGCCCGGTGTCGGGATCAGGGTGGCCTTCTATGATGGTGATGCGCTTGCTCATTGATTTCGATTTCATCAGCAGCGATAGGTGACAGCGTAGCCGGCCGACGGTGGGTTCCTCACTGATCCAGGTCAAGCCTATACCCTGTCCCTTTCAGCCCGCCCATCGGCTCTTTCCGGACAAGCCATATTTTGACGTGACCAACCTTCCCGCCGCGCCACTCGCCGTCCGCCGCGGGGGTTCACGGAACCGTAAAGGTACGGTCACGGGGCTTTTACATGGGGAGGGCATCCTTCCCAGCGTGAAAGAGGGCTTAACCCAGGAGACCGCCATGTCTGCCAATCCGGAACTGCTGTTCGACGCCCCCCATGAGGGTGTCGCCGCCTTCGGCAAACCCGAGTTGTTCGTGGGTGTGGCCCGGAGCGACGAGGAAGTCCGTGCGGCCCAGCGCCTGCGCTACCAGGTGTTCCACGATGAGATGGGCGCCCAGCTGCACGGCGATGCGCAGGGCCTCGACATGGACCCCTTCGACAGCTTCTGCCGCCATCTGATCGTGCGCGACCGACGCGACGGCGAGGTGGTGGCCTGCATGCGCGTGCTGCTCGACACCGAGGCGCGCCTCGCCGGCTCCTTCTATTCCGAGACCGAGTTCGACTTGGGTGGCCTCATCACCGCTCCGGGTCGCGTCATGGAGATCGGCCGGGTGTGCGTGCATGCCGACTACCGGGGCGGCATGGTGGTGTCCATGCTCTGGGCGGGTCTCGCGCGCTTCTTCCAGGTCACCGAGTTCAACCGCATCATCGGCTGCGCCAGCATCCCGCTTTCCGGAGACGGGGCCGGTGCCATGGCGGCTTTCGCGGTGCTCGCGGAACGCTATATGGCGCCCGAGCAATACCGCGTACGCCCGAAGCTCCCGCTGCCGTTGCGCGACGGCCCGGTGCCGGAAGCCGCCCGTATCCCCTCGCTGCTCCTCGCTTACATGCGCCTCGGCGCCAAGATCTGCGGCGAACCCTGCTGGGACCCGGACTTCAACACCGCCGACCTCGTGGTGGTGCTGGACCCGGCGGACCTGCGCCAGCGCTACGCGAAGCGCTTCCTGAAGCACGCCGCCTGAGTCCATGCTGATGAGGGGGTTCAGGCGTCTCTATCGCGCGACCGCACTGCTCGCGCATGTGCTGCTGGGCGTGGTCATCGCCTGCGCCATCCTGCCGCTGCCTTCCCGGCCACGCCTGGCGCGCAGGCTTGGTCCCTGGTGGTTGCGCCGTGGTGCCTCCATCCTGGGGGTGCGGGTCATGGCACACGGCGTCCCGGCCCAGGAGGCCTGCCTCCTGGTGGGGAACCACATCTCCTGGCTGGACATCCTGGTGCTCGCCACCCAGTGCGATACCGGCTTCGTGGCCAAGGCCGAGGTAGGGCGCTGGCCCTTGATCGGTTGGCTCGCGGAAGTGGGGGGCACCGAATTCGTGCAGCGCGGCAGCCACGACAGCGCCACCCGGCTCCTGGAGCGCATGATGCGGCGGCTGAAGCAGGGCGAACGCCTCACAGTATTCCCGGAGGGCACGAGTCGCGCCCAGGTGGTGCCGGGCCGCTTCCGGCCGCGCCTCCTGCAGGCGGCGGTGGAAGCGGGCGTGCACGTGCAGCCCGTCGCCATCTACTACGGCGCCGGCGCGGAGATTTTGAAGCGGGTCGCGTTCGTGGGCGAGGAGACCTTCCTGCATCACCTGTGGCTGCTCTTGGCCGCCGATCCGGTGCTGGCGGAAGTCACCTTCCTGCCGCCGCTCAGCACCGTCCTGGGCGACAGCCGGATGCTGGCGGACGAGGCGTGGAATGCCGCGAGTTACACCCTGAGACGGCTCGAACTGTACGAGCTCGAAGCGAAGCATCCGGGCCGGACTTTACACGGCGTGGGACTGACTCACGCCGTCTGAGCGACGACGACCTGAAGTGCCTCACATTGGAGGGGCCGACGTGGAACAGCAGGATCTTGGCTCACACATCTCCCATGCCTTCAACGATGACCTGACCCGCATCCGCAGCCTGACGCTGGAGATGGGCCGGATGGTGGAGGAGCAGATCGAGTCCGCCATCAAGGCTTTGGTAAGCGGCGATGCACGTTTGGCGCGCCGCGTGGAGGTGGCCGATTCCCGGGTGAACCATCTGGAGGTGACCATCGACAACGAGTGCAGCCAGGTGATCGTGCGGCGTCAGCCCACGGCGGTGGACCTGCGCTACGTGCTCGCGGTGATCAAGATCACCTCGGACTTGGAGCGCATCGGCGACGAGGCGGAGAAGGTGGCGCGCATGGCGGTGCACCTGGCCGAGATGCCGCGACCCCGGGACAATTACCAGGAGCTCGGCCAGCTCGGCTCCGATGTGAAGGACATGGTGCGCGACGCCATCACGGCCTTCGAGACCTACAACGTGCGTCTGGCCCGGGACGTGTTGCGCCGCGACCAGGCGGTGGACAAGGAATACGATGCGGTCAACGGCCGCTACATGACGGCCATGACCAAGGACCCCCGCGACATACGCCGCATGCTCTATCTCCTATGGCTGGCCCGGGCGTTGGAGCGCATCGGCGACCATGCCAAGAACGTGGGTGAGCAGGTGCTGTACTTCGTCGAAGGCATGGATGTCCGCCATGTGGGTTATACGGCCCCGGCCAATTGAGCGTCTTCCCACCTCAGCCCAAAAATCGATCTTTTGCTCCCCAGCGGCGTTAAAGCGCCCTCGCGGTCTTCACGTACGGCAAAAGTACGCTCCGAGTACTCGGGCATTTTGCTTGCGGGAGGGCAAAATCTCCGATTTTTAGGGGTAATCTAGGACGCAGGTCGGTCTGTCTGGTCCTGAAGAACGATGAAGAAGAAAACCGCTTCCCATGTATTGGCCGCGGTCGACCTGGGGTCCAATAGCTTCCACCTCATCATCGCCCGGGTCACCGGGCGGCGCATCCTGGTGCTGGACAGCATGCGGGAGATGCTGCGCTTCGGCTCGGGGCTGGACGCCCGCGGCCGCATCACCCAGAAAGCCGGGGCCAAGGCGCTCGCCTGCCTGAAGCGGTTTGGTGACCGGTTGTCCGGCTATAACCCCGAATACGTGCGTGCCGTGGGGACCAACACCCTGCGCCGGGCCCGCGACACCAAGGACTTCCTGGCCGAGGGCGGCCGCATGCTCGGCAGCCCCATCGAGGTCATCAGCGGCATCGAGGAGGCGCGCCTCATCTACCGCGGCGTCTGCGCCTATATACCCCCCTCCCGTGAACGACGGCTGGTCGTCGACATCGGCGGCGGCAGTACCGAGCTCATCGTGGGCCAGGGCGGCGACCCCAAGCTCATGGAGAGCCTCGCCATCGGTTCGGTGGCAGTCACGGACCAGTTCTTCCATCAGGGTGGCGTGACCCACAAGAACTACCAGGCGGCACTGCTCTCGGCGCGCCGACGGCTCGAGCCGGTGGAAGCCTCCCTGCGTCGCGCCGGCTGGAGCCGTGCGCTCGGCTCCTCCGGCACCATCCGCGCCGTGGGCAATGTGCTGGATGAGCTCGGCTGGAGCCGCGGCCATATCAGCCGTGAGGCGCTGCTCAAACTCGCGGAGCGCCTGGCGCAGATCCGCCACGCACGCCGCTTCGACCTGCCCGGCCTCAAGGCCGAGCGGGCGCCAGTGTTCGCCGGCGGAGTGGCGGTGCTGCAGGCGGTGTTCGAAGCGCTCGAGCTCGAGCGCATGGAGGTCGCGCCGGGAGCCCTGCGGGAGGGGGTTTTGCTCGACCTCGTGGGACGCCTGAAGGACAGCGATGTGCGCAGCGATACCGTGGAAGCCCTGGCGCGGCGCTACGGGGTGGATTTGGAGCAGGCGGATCGAATGACCGCGACGGTGCGCAAGCTGATGCGGGGCGCGAGCCACTGGGACTTGGGGGACGAGGAGCGGCGTATGCTCACCTGGGCCGCGCGGCTACACGAATGCGGACGAGCGGTGGCCCGTAGCGGTTACCACAAGCATGGCGCCTATGTGCTCGCCAATGCCGACATGGCGGGGTTTGCGCGGGAAGAGCAGCGCCTGCTCGCGGCGCTGGTGCGCAGTCACCGTGGACGAGTGGATCAGACTTTGTTCGCGGGCTTCGAGGGGATGACCGCCTTAAGGGCCCGGCGCATGGCGGCACTCCTGCGTCTCGCCTACACCCTGCACCGCGGCCACGAAGCGGAAGAGCCGCACTTCGCGTTCCGCGCCCGCGGCAATACTTTGAAACTGGATTTCCGGCGCGGCTGGCTCAAGGGCCGGCCACTGCTCAAGGCGGATCTCGCCGAGGAGAGCCGCAACCAGCGGGACCTGGGTTTCATCCTCAAGCTCGGCTGAAGTTCATTCCATGTACTGTGCTAGTGACTCCTGCTGGGCGCTATAGATGTTCTTCTCCTTCACATGGTGGCGCCGATAGTGGCCGTCAGAATGCAGCTGCCAGGCGGTGTTGTCCTTGATATAACGCTTTAGATCCACCAGCAGCCGGTCCCGCAGCTTCTTCTGCAGGACGGGGAAGCATACTTCCACGCGGCGGAAGAAGTTGCGCTCCATCCAGTCGGCGCTGGCGCAGTAGAGCTCCCGTTTGCCGTTGTTGTGGAAGCAGTAGACCCGGGTATGCTCCAGGAAGCGCCCCAGGATGGAACGTACTTTGATGTGATCCGAGACACCCGGGATGCCCGGGCGCAGGCAGCATACGCCGCGCACGATGAGGTCGATCTTGACCCCCGCCATGTTGGCCCGGTAGAGCGCCTGGATAACCTGGGGTTCGGTGAGTGCGTTGAGCTTGGCGATGATTCGCGCCGGCTTGCCATCCTGCGCGTGCTTACGCTCGCGCTCGATGAGCTCGATGATGTCATTATGCAAGGTGAACGGAGATTGCTTGAGTTTGGAGAGCTTGTGCAATTTTCCGAGGCTCGTCAGCTGCAGGAATATCTGGTTTACATCCTCGCCGATGTCCTGGTTGGCGGTGAACAGGCCGTAATCGGTGTAGAAGCGGGAGGTACGCGGATGATAGTTGCCGGTGGCGAGGTGCACGTACCGCATCAGGCGCCGGCCCTCGCGGCGTACCACCAGGATCATCTTGGCATGGGTCTTATAGCCCACGATGCCATACACCACGTGGGCACCGGCCTCCTGTAGCCGGTTGGCAAGGGCGATGTTGTCCGCCTCGTCGAAGCGGGCCCTGAGCTCGATTACCACCGTCACTTCCTTGCCGGCGTGGGCGGCGGCTAAGAGCGCCTCCACCACGGGGGAGTCGGGGCCTGTTCGGTATAACGTCTGCTTGATAGCCAGCACCTTGGGATCCG
>DASUBN010000277.1:0-5025 GCA_035763245.1 Gammaproteobacteria bacterium
ATTGCAGCGCCCGCTTGAACTCCTGTCCGGCGCCATCCAGGTTCCACGCATAGAACATCTGCAGCTCGCCCTTGAGCATGTGCCCCTCGGCCGAACCCGGGTCCAGGCTCAAGGACCGGTCCACGAGGTCCCGGGCCCTACCCAGTTCCGACTTGGAGATGTCAGGCAGACGCAGCAAGGCGTAGGCCGCGCAGGCCTGGGCGGCGGCGAAACGGGGATCGAGGCTCATGGCCTTCTGGCAATCGACGTAAGCCTTCTGGTACTCGCCCTGGGCGATGAGTTCGCGTCCGGTCTGGAACGAGAGCGCCGCATCGTGGTTGCTGGTGAAGGCCAGCGGCTTCACCGCGGCGCTGGGTGCGAGCAGCGCTGCCACCTGGGTGGCGATGCGGATCACGAGCTGCTTGTAGACACTGGCGGTGTAGTTGGTATCCAGGTCGTACTCATCGCCCCACACGTAGTTCTGGTCCGCCACCCGGATCAAGCGCGCGGAGACGTGATACGCATGGCCCTGCTGGGCCACGGAGCCCTCGAGCACGTAATCGGCGCCGAGCTGCTGGCCGATTTCCTTGATGGTATCGGCGCCCTTGGTGAAATGGGCGCTGGAGGTGTTGGCGATCACACCCATGCGTGCCGGCGCGATGGGGCCGAGCAGGTTGATCACCTCGCTCGCCACCGAGGCCCCGAGCAGGCCGCTGTCCGGGTTCTGGGAGAGGTTGGTGAAGGGCAGCACCGCCACCACGGGGCGCCCGCCGGCACCGGCGTCGGCGAACAGCCCTCCCGCACGGTACTTAACCAGCACCACGGCGGCGACGGCGATGATGGCGAGCAGGAGCAGGGTGGCATAGAGCGGTGCGCGGGGCTTAATTGCGGCGGGAGCCGCTGTGGCCGGAGCGGTGGCGGCGCGCGGCTGAGTGGCCGGGCCCTCGTGGTCCTGTACCGTCACCGGGTATACGAACTTGTAGCCGCGGCGGGAGATGGTTTGGATATAGCGGGTGCCAGAGGCCCCATCGTTGAGGGCGATGCGCAGCTGTCGCACGCAGGCGCTGATGCCTTCCTCGAACTCCACCACCACGTGGCTGCCCCAGAGGTGGTTGCGGATGTCCTCGCGCGACACGGTGTTGCCCGCGTTGCTCAGGAGCAGATCAAGTAACTTGGCCACCTGCGGGCGCAGCTGCACGGTCTTCTGGCCGTCGTTCAGCTCACCGCTGTGGGGCTTGAAGGAATACTGCCCGAAGCTGTATTGGACCTTCGTCGGTTCCGGCACGGAATTCATGCTGTGTGTCCCTGACCTCGAGACATCCGGGCCACCGGCCTGCTCCGGTCGCGGCGCCCCGGACGATGCCGCGGGTGGCGCCGATCTCAGACTCCCATCATAGCCAGCCTCCGGTAGGCGGGCCAAGCGATTCAGCGGCGTAGGATTCAAGTGCGTCTCCCCAGGCTCCCCTTGTCCCCGGGCGGCGGACGCTATCCGCGTCCGCCGCCGGTGATCCGCGTGACGGTCTGCTCACTCACTTCCTGAGGTCGCGTTCCCTCAGGGCCGGTTCGGGCGCGACATAGAGGGTGCGGCTCAGGTCCGCGGCCTGACGCTGCTGCTCCTGCGACAGACCGTCGGTCACGACCGGCATGGCCTCGGACACGTCCACTCCGCCGCGCTGCGCAAGCAGCAGCCAGGCGTAGGCCTTGACGTCGTCCTGGGGCACGCCCTCGGCGTTGTGGTAGATCACCGCGAGGTTGTACTGGGCGGCGGGCAGGCCCTGGCGGGCGGCCTTCTCGTACCAGTACATCTCCTGCTCGGTGCTCTGCTCCACGCCCCGGCCAAGGTCATACATCATGCCGAGCTGGAACTGGGCGTAGGGATCGTTGCGGGTCGCCGCCTGGCGGAACCAGTAGAGGGCCTTGGTGAAGTCCTGCTGGAACCCCTGGCCGTTGTAGTACAAGGTGCCGAGGTTGTAGGCGGCGGCGGAGAGCCCCGCTTCGGCGGCCTGCCGGTACCAGTTGGCGGCCTCCTGATACTTGCCCCGGGTGGCGAGCATGACGCCCAGGTTCGCCTGGGCCTCCGCGTCGCCGAGCTTGGCCAGTTCCGAGGCCTGGGCGATGTCACTGTCGCTATAGGACTTCGCACCGGGGGAGCGGCCCACGGTGGGGCCCGACGGATTCACGTAGATGACCTGGATGCCGGGTGGCAAGTGGTCGGCGAAGGCCGCCGGCCCGACGGAGAGGCACCCCAGCGCGAGCAGGCCAAGGAGCGCCGGCTTGCAGGAGTCGGAAAGAATCTTGAACTCGCGGATCATGGCTTTATCCTCCGGAAACACGTAAATCCCACGCTTGCGACCTGAGGTATAGACGAGCCTCCCGGCGGCCCGGCCGAAAATCTTATGAAATATGCCTGATTCATTTATGCGTCCCGGAAAGGCCCGGAAAGCCTTGTGGGACAAGGGGGTAAGGCTCGTAGGCGAAGGATGTGGAACGTTGAGAAAGCCCCGTCGGCCGGCCTCAGCTGTGCCGCAGCTCGCCCAGGTCCGCAACGATATTGGCCCCTTCCCGCAGCATGGCGTCCTGGGGATTCACCACCGCCCCGTCCGCCGGAAGCGTCGGCGGCTCCCCGGTGACCCGCCGCCACGCCGTATCGTCGCTCGCCCGCCAGGCTTGCTCCCGCTGCTCCTCGCGTTTGCGCACGTCCAGCATCAGGGACAGCTTCGTGACCGCGTCCTCTTTCTTGATGTGCTCCAGGTCGTTCACGTAGAGCTGGTATAGCGGGTCCGCCTTGGCGCGCTCGTCGTGGCGCTTCCTGAGTTCCGGCAGCAGTGCCTCGACGCCGTCGTGCATCGGGTTGAAGTCCACCGGATCCACCGTATCCCAGGGAAGGGCGTTGTCCTCGGTCTCTTCCCCGAACTGCTTGGGGTCGATGTCCGAGGGCAGCTGGATATCGGGCGTCACGCCACGGTCCTGCGTGCTCGCCCCGGTCACCCGGTAGAACTTGTCGGCCACGAACATCAGCTGGCCGGCATCGCCGCCGTCATCCACGAGCTCGCCCAGGTCCACGAACTGGGTAGCGACCCCTTTGCCGTAGGTGTCGCTGCCGACGATGACGCCACGCCGATAATCCTGGATGGCGGCGGCGAAGATCTCGGTGGCAGAGGCGCTGAGGCGGTCCACCAGCACCGCCAGCGGGCCGTCATACACCGGCGTGGTGGTGGAGCGCACGATGTCGATATGGTCGTCGGAACTGCGCAGCTGCACCATCGGACCGCGCGGGATGAACAGCCCGGCCAGATCCGCCGCCTCCTGCACCGAACCGCCGCCGTTGTTGCGCACGTCGAGGATCACCCCGTCCACGTGCTTGGCCTCGAGCCCGAGCAACAGGCGGCGTACGTCACGGGATACGCTGTTGTAATCCGCCTTGCCGGCGGCGCGGCCGTCGAAGTCGCTGTAGAACTCCGGGATCCGGATCACGCCGATGCGCGCCGTGCCCTGCTTGCGCGGCACGCTGATCACGTCGCTGCGCGCGGCCTCGTCCGCGAGCTTGATGGCGTCGCGCACCAGGCGGATGGGTTTCTGCGGCGAACCGGGAGCCGCGTTCGCCGGCAGCACCTTGAGGCGCAGCACCGTCCCCTTGGGGCCGCGCGTGAGCCGCACCACGTCGTCCAGGCGCCAGCCGCCCACGTCCACGAAGTCGCCCGCCTCGCCCTGCCCCACGGCCGCGATGCGGTCGCCGGCGTGCAGCTCGCCACTCTTCGCAGCCGGACTGCCGGGCAACACCCGGGCGATTTTCACGTAGTCGTCCCCGGCCTGGAGCTCCACGCCGATGCCCTCGAGCTTCAGGCTCATCTGGGTCTTGAACTGCTGGTATTCCACCGGCTCGAAATACTCGGTGTGCGGATCGAGCGCCTTGGCATAGGCGTTCATGAAGGTGCCGAACACGTCGTCGCTGCTGAGCCTATAGACGCCGTCGGCGAGCGACTGGTAGCGGCGCTTGAGCACCGTCTGGGTCTTCACCCAACTGTCCCCGTCCAGCATCCGGTCGATGACCTCGTTCTTGATGCGCTTGCGCCACTGCTCGTCGAGTTGACCGGGGTCCGCGGCCCAGCCTTCCGGGTTGTCCTCGACCTTGAAGGATTCGTCGCTGGAGAGGTCCGGCTGCTTCGCGAGCAACGTCGCGACGTAGGCCATGCGCTCGTCGAAGCGCCGGCGGAACACTCCGTACATGGCGAAAGCGGGTCCGAGGTCGCCCTTCTTGATGCTGGTCGCGAAGCCGGCGCGGTAGGGCGCAAAGGAATCGATGTCGGACTTCAGGAAATAGCTGTGACCGCCGTCCAGCTCCTTCAGGTACTCATCGAAGATCCGGCCGGAGAGCGCCGCGTCCAGGGGCTCGCGGCTGTAGTGGTAATGGGTGAGCACGTAGGCGACCGCCTCGTCCACCGCCGCCTGACTCGGTTGCGGCGCGAGCACCGCGGCCGCCGGCGCGGGGGTTGTCTCGGCGACGGCAAGCTTCGCGGCGGGATAGAGCCACGCCAGGGCAGACACCGCTAACAGGAGGCAGGACTTCAGGTTCATGGGGTCGCGAGGCTACCGGCTGGGCTCGGGAGGGGAGGGAGGACCGTCCCTATATTGTAGTGGGACCCGGGATTTTGAAAGGGGTTCCGGCAAGCCCCGGGGTTTCAAGCCCCTGCCCGGCCATCGACCGGCCGCCACTGGTCTTCGGGCTCATCACATAAGTCCTTCCGTGCTCCCTCCCCACATCGGCGCTTGCATCTTGCAAATACTATTTTTACAGCACTCAGAAAAATAGCAGTCATTGCGGACTTCCTCCGCGAAGGTCGCTCTGCGCTGGCAGGCGAACGACCAGTTGCTGTTGCGGGGCTCCTGGGCCCAGAGCTTCCGCATCCCCAGCGGACAGCCCGGACACGGACTTCTCGCTGGGGATACGCAACCTGTTCGAAAAGCAGCCGCCCATCGCCATGTCCGCCTTCGCCAATAGCTTCCTGCCCCCGTTCTACCGGATGCCGGGGAGATTCTTGTATGGCA
>DASUBN010000278.1:0-3170 GCA_035763245.1 Gammaproteobacteria bacterium
ACGGCGTACTGACCCTGACCGCCACCACCTATACCAAGGACGGCGCCGAGATCCGGCATCGCATCACCTGGGCCAGGCAGGGCGACGGCGTGCGCGAGACCTCCGTGGCCTCGAAGGACGGCGGCAAGACCTGGCAGCCGGAGTTCGACTGCCTGTTCGTGAAACACAAGGCTTAAGAGACCGTTGAGAGAGGGCGCCTCCGGGCGGAGGCGCCCTTATCTATTTCTTCTTCGCCCGCCGACGGTGAAGCTACCGCCGGGGCAGCGCGAGAAGACCGGCCACCGGGAGCATCGCCAGCAGCACCAGGTCCTGCGTCACGCCCAGGGTGAACGCCGCCATGGCGCCGATGGCGGCCCAGGCGGCGGGCCCCAGCAACACCCATCGCGGCAACGGCTTGGCGGCCATGAGCAGCATGCCGAACGTGTAAAGGGTCGCCGGACACGGCAGACCGAAGACGGGCATCGCGGGCCATGTGTGCCCCAGCAGCAGGCTGATCAACGGATACCCGACCAGCGCGAAGGCCACCGCCAGCAGACCGGCTACCTTCCGCGCGTCCATGCCGGGCCTGAACCCGATAGCGCGCCGCACCACCCCGAACCAGAAGAACAGCAGCGAAGCCGCGAGCGAGATCGCCGCGAACAGCGGCGCCGCGGGGTTGATGGCCCAAAAGAACGCCAAGTGATAAGCGATGGCGAGCCAGGCCCAGATGACAGCGAGCCATGCCGACACGATGGTTCCCGAGCGTCGCGGCCATGTCAGCACCGACAGCACCGCGAACACGGCAGCGAGATTGAACAGAAGTTGAACCGGCCACAACGCGCCGTTGTACGCCGCGAACACCCCGAAGAACTGCGCCTGGCTAAACGGCAGCGACATGGCGGGCTCCGCGCGTCAGCTCCCGCCCATGACGTGGTTCGGGCTCATAGGCCTCATCCCAGTTCGTGCACCAGGATGAACCACGAGTTGCGGGTCGAGGAGATCAGCAACATCATCAGCCCGCCGAAGATCTCCATCCCGGTGTCGCCGGCGTTCACGCCCAGCATCAACGGCAGGCCGGCGACGACGAAGAAACCGTCGGCGACCACGGACAGGAACAGCCGCTTCATCACATAGCGCCTGTGCAAGGTCGCCGCCCCGCCGCGGGCGGTGCGGATCAGCGTCCAGCCTATCTGGAGCGCGCCGTAGGCCCCCACCACGAGCAGCACCACCCCGAGGGAGAAGGGATCGGGTTTCGGCATGAGCAGGAACAAGGAGATGACCAGGCACCTCACGAAATCCTGGAAAGTGTGCTGGGCGAGATGCCGGACGTTAGCGGCCCCCGCCTCCTGCAAGGCGCGCAGGTGCATGGACAGCGCCACGAACAGCAGACCGGCCAGGGTGGCGCTGGCCGCGGAGAAGCTGAGGTACAGCGGCTGCCACGAGATCAATTGTTGAGTGAGCATCGCGATCATCCCCCATCGCCGCGAACGCCCCCGCTCTGGGCGGCGTATCGGCGGCTACTTCTTCTTCTGGCTCCGCTGGCGCCGGGCTTCGAACAGCGAGATGCCCGTCGCCACGGACACGTTGAGGCTCTCCACCTGGCCATCCATGGGGATCTTCGCCAGGAAGTCGCAGTGCTCCTTGGTGAGCCGGCGCATGCCCTCTCCCTCCGCGCCCAGGACGATGGCGATCGGCCCCTTGAGGTCCAGCTCGTAGAGCGACTGGTCCGCCTCGCCGGCGAGTCCCACGAACCAGATGTTGCGGTCCTTGAGTTCCCGCAGGGTGCGGGCCAGGTTCGTGACCTGGAAGAAGGGCGTGGCCTCGGCGGCGCCGGAGGCCACCTTGCGGGCCACGGGCGTCAGGCCCGCGGAGCGGTCCTTGGGCGCGATCACCGCGTGCACCCCGGCGGCGTTGGCGGAACGCAGACAGGCCCCCAGGTTGTGGGGGTCCTGCACGCCGTCCAGCACCAGGAGGAAGGGCGGCTCCTGCAGTTTGTCCAGGAACGGAAAGAGCCCGCCCTCATCCCTGAGCTCCGCGCCCTCCGCCTGGGCGGCGACGCCCTGGTGGCGCGCGCCGTCCGTGAGGCGGTCCAGCTCCGCGCGGGGCACCCGCAGGACCTTCACCCCCGCCTTCTCCGCGAGGGCGGCGACCTTGGCGAGCCGCTCGTCGTGGCGGCTGTCCAGCATCCAGAGCGCATGCACCCGGCCGCCGCTCTCCAGCACCGCGGTGACCGCGTGCAGGCCGTAGATGAGTTCCGGTTCGTTCATGGGCACCCCGTCACTTGCGGCGCCGCGACTTGTGGCTCGAGGCCGCGGCCACGAGCTCGAAGTCTATCTTGCGCTCATCCAGGTTCACGGCCGCCACCCGCACCCGCACCGTGTCCGTGAGCCGGAACACGCGGCCCGAACGCTCGCCCACCAGGCGATGGCCCACGGGGTCGTGGCTGTAGTAGTCGTTGGGCAGCGAGGTCACGTGCACCAGGCCTTCCACGTACAGGTCCTTGATCTGCACGAACAGCCCGAAGTTGGTGACGCCGGTGACCAGTCCGTCGAACTCCTCCCCCTGCTTGTCGCGCATGTACTCGGCCTTGAGCCGGTCCAGGGCGTCGCGGGTGGCTTCGTCGGCGCGCCGCTCGGTCATGGAGCAATGGGAGCCGAGCTGCTCCATGTGGGTGCCGGAATAGCTGAAGTTCTGGGCGTTGCCGCCCCTCAGCAGGTGGCGGATGGCGCGATGCACCATGAGGTCCGGATAGCGGCGGATGGGCGAGGTGAAATGGGCGTAATGCCCCAGGGCCAGACCGAAGTGGCCCACGTTCTCCGGGCTGTAGACCGCCTGGGCCAGGGAGCGCAGCAACACGGTCTGGATGAGGCCCCGGTCCGGGCGCTCCTTGACCTGCTCCAGGAGCTTCGCATAGTGAGCCGGTTCGGGCTTCATGCCGCCGCCGAACTTGAGCCCCAGGGTGCCCAGGAAGCCGCGCAGCTTCTCCAAGCCCTCCGCGTCCGGCCCCGCGTGGATGCGGTATAGGGTCGGCAGCTTGTGCTTGCCCAGGAACCTCGCCGCCTGCACGTTGGCGGCGATCATGCATTCCTCGATGAGCTTGTGGGCGTCGTTGCGCTGCAGCGGCTTGATGGCGGCGATGCCGCCCTCTGCGTTGAACACCACCTTGGTCTCGGTGGTCTCGAAGTCGATGG
>DASUBN010000279.1:0-8629 GCA_035763245.1 Gammaproteobacteria bacterium
AGCTTGCGGGCGCGCTTCGCTTCCGAGAGCAGCTTCTCCTGGAAGCGGGAATCCGCCACGTTCAGCATGGCGGCGATGACCTCCCGGTCCGAGCGGCCACGCAGATCGGCGATGCCGTACTCCGTCACCACGATGTCGCGCAGGTGACGCGGGATGGTGGTGTGGGCGTATTCCCAGAGGATGTTGGATTCGAGCCCGGCGCCGCTGCCATGGGTGCTCTTCAGCATCAGGATGGAGCGGGCTTCCTTGAGGGCGTGCGCCATGGCCACGAAGTTGTATTGACCGCCCACGCCGCTGACCACCCGGCCGTCGTCCAGGGCATCTGAGACCACGGCGCCGAGCAGGGTCGCCTTCATACAGATGTTGAGGAAGCGGGAGTGGCGGTGCTGCAGTTTCTCCAGCTCCACGTCGCTGAAGAGTTCGTTGACCTTGGATACGGCTTCCATGGAGAAGAGCCGCCGTTCCGGCTCCGGCATCCTGTGCAGGGTATCGTAGAAGGCCTGGCTTCCCAGGAAGAAGGCCGCATGCACCAGCACCCCGCCCGTGAGGGTGGCACCCAAACCCTGGGTGGCGATGCGCTGCACCACGCCCCGGTCCTTGAGGTCAGGTACCACGAGGCTGCCGTCCGGCAGCTTCAGTTTGCCGTCTTCGAACGCTGTCGTGGGCTTCAGGATGCCGAAGCGCTTCAGGAGCGCCACGTCCTCCGCGTCCAGGACCCGTTTGACCACTTCCCCGTCGCAGAGCGCCGTGAGGCTATCCGCCCCGAGGTTGATGGAGAGGCGACCATCGTTCAGCAGGCGTTGTATGCCGGCGTGATCGTAGACCCGGCGTTTGAGGATGCCGGCTTCGTATAGATGCAGGAGGCCGTCGCCGAACATCTCGCTGCCGGCGTAGAGTCCCCGGCGGTAGGGATCGAGGCCGCCCACCGCCTCGATCACCGCGGCGTGGCGCTCCTGTAACCCGAGCTTCCCGACCGCTTCCCGGTAACGGCCGTTGTCCGTATGCCGCAGCTGGGAGGCGTAGACGAAGGCGTCGCCCAGGGAGCCGATGCCCACCTGCACCGTGCCGCCGTCACGCATCAGGGTGCTGGCGTTAAGTCCCACCCAATGGGAGGTCACGTCGATGGGCATGTTGGGCACGGCGAAGAGATGGTGCTCCAGGACGGGGTCTTCCACCATGAAATCGAAGAACTCGGGGCCCACTTCCGCGTCGCCGTACATGAAGGGCAGCTTGCGGTTCACCATGCCCGCCACCGCGACCTTCTTGCCGGCCGCTTCCAGTGCACGCAGGCCGGGCATGATGTCCAACGTCACGTCCGGGTTCGAGCTCAGGCTGTAGCGGGCGCCGCCGGGGCGGTCTTCCTTGCCCACCGCCTGCAGCACCACGTTCATGCCCGCGGCGAGCATGTCCCTGGCCACGTGGGTGTAGTTGGAACTCAGGTATTCCTGCTGCGCGGACGCGATGCCAAGCATGCTGCCGGATTTGAAGTAGAACTCCGAGAGTTCCACGTTCCTCGGCAGCCTGCCGGCGCGCAGGTCGCCCAGGTACTCGGGATCCGGGTAGTCGCCGAATACCCGCGCCGCGAAGGGTTCCATGAAGCGCCGCTCGAGGTCGCTGTGCCAGCCGGGCCGCTCCAGCGAGAGCGCCGTCATGATGCGCAGACGTATGGAGGGATCCTTGGCGGCGCGGCGATAGAGGGCGTTGAGCAGCGGGTTGGGCTTGCCTATCCCCAGAGGAGAACCCGCCACGATGTGCGGGCCCACCTTGGCGAGGATGGCCGCGACGCACTCTTCAGTATTGTCGAAGGTCTTCATCGGAAAAGGAAACCCCGCCAGGAGGCGGGGTTAATAGTATCAGCAGATCCCGCATGCCGCCCTCAGGGCTGGGGCGGGTTCACGTAGGTGTTGAACTGATTCCACACGCGCCGGTACTCGTCCAGCCAGCTGGCCGCGTCATGGAAGTCGTGGTGCTCCGTCGGGTAGAACATCACGCTGAAGTTGGGGTTGCGCAGCTCGATCAGCTTCTGGGTCATATGCACCGTGTCGATGAAGAACACGTTGTCATCCTTCATGCCCTGCATGATGAGCAACGGGTGCTTCAGCTCGCCGGCATAGTTGATGGGCGAGCTCGTGAAGTAGGCCTCTGGATCAACATCCGGCCGGTTGAGGATGGCCGAGGTGTAGCCGTCGTTGTAATCGGCCCAGTCGCCTACGGGGCGCAGCGCCGCACCGGCAGCGAACAGGTCCGGAGCGCGGTACATCATCATATAGGTCATGAAGCCGCCGTAGGAGCCGCCCCAGACACCGAGGCGCTTGGGGTCCGCGTGATAGTTCTGTTCCAGCCAGTGAGCGCCGTCGGTGATGTCTTCGACTTCAGGGTGGCCCATGTGCCGGTAAATGGCGGTACGCCAGTCGCGGCCGTAGCCCGCCGAGGCCCGATAGTCCATGTCCACCACGATGTAACCGTGCTGGTTCAGGAAGGTGTCGAACATGTTTTCGTGGAAGTAGTAGGACCAGCCGCTATGGGCGTCCTGCAGGTATCCCGCGCCATGGATGAAGAACACCGCCGGATAGGTCCGGGTGGGTGAATAGTCCCTGGGCAGGTAGAGACGGGCATAGATGGGCTCGGCTACATGGGTCGAGGGCACCTTCACGATCTGCGGGATGGTCCAGTCGATGCCGGTGAAGGCGGCCGAGACGGTATGGGTCACTTGGCGCGCCGCGCCGTTCGGCACGGCGTCCACCACGTAGATCTCCGGCGGACGCATGAACGTGGAGTGGTACACGAGCAGCTTGCTCTCGTCGGGCGAGAGTACGAAGCTTTCGTTGTGATGCATCGCAGGCTGGCTGCCGTTGATGCCGCCCAGGTTCGTCACCGCCTGCATGTCGCCGCTTCGGGCGTCGACACGATAGATCTCCCAGGTGCCCGGTGCCGGTTTGTTCGAAGAGACGAAGAAATACCTGTCGTCGCGGGTCAGGAACAGGCCGGAGTTGATCTCGAATTTGCCGCTGGTGAGCTGGCGGGCCCTGGTGGTGGCAAGCTCCTTCACATAAAGCTGGGAGTAGCCGCTGGCCTCCGACAGGAACCACAGGCTCCGGCCGTCATGCATCCAGCCGAAGTCGTTGAAGGTCCAGTTGATCCAGGCCTTGTCGGTTAGCCGATCTTGGGTCACGAGCTGCTTGCGAGCGAAGTCCAGGGTGGTCAGCCAGCGGTCTTTGTTGTCGTTGGACTCGAACTGCAACGCCAAGCCGCTACCGTCGTCGCTCCAGGCGATACCGTTGACGCTCACCTCGCGCACCGCGGGTGCCTTCACCGAGTCTTCGGCGGCCCTGCGGTCCATGCCGTGCTGCACGTCCCATTCCACGGCGCTCTTGCGCAGCCCGGCGAGGGGGTCTTCCTTGATGCCAGGGAGCTTGCTCAGGTCCAAGTCGAAGGACGTGTGGTTCTGCAGGTCCAGCACCTTCACCTGCTGCGCGGCTGGCGGGTTCAGGCCCACGTAGGTGTGCTCCTTGCTGGTCTCTACGTAGCCGCTGTCGGTGATGTAGTTCGGCATGATGCCGGGATCGCCGTCCTGGTAGCTCTTCGCTTGGGTCACGAGAACGAGCCAGCGGCCGTCCGGCGAGAGCGAGCTCTGGGCTACGGTGATCTTGGTGCCCAGGTACCAGGGGGCGGGCACGCTCATGGGGTTGGCGCTGCGCTCCGACGCTTGCTGCTCGTTGCGAGCCTGCTTGTTGCTCTGTTCACGGCTCAAGAAATCGAAAAGGCGGGGTTGCTCGGCCTGGATATAGTTCTTCGGCGGCTCGGGCTTGGCGGGGTCGTCACCGAGCTTCACGTCCGCCGCCAGGGAGGTCAGGCCGCTGTTGAGGTCGTAGAGGTAGATGTCCTTGTCCTCGTGCCACTGCACGTGGGTGCCGTCCGCCATGAACTGCGGGTCGGTCTTCTTGCCGTTGTAACGGGTGAGCTGGCGCAGGCTGCCTGTGAGCAGGTTGCGCAGGAACACGTTGTCGTCGCGCACGAATATATGGAAGGTGCGCGCGCGGTTATAGTCCCCGTCCGGCGCCGAGGAGTTGGTGAGCTCGCTGTCGCTGAGTTTGTGGGCTTCACCACCGGCTGCATCCACCGAGTAGAGGTCGTGCAGAGCGCTGCCGTCGCGCTTCTGGAAGTAATAGACGCTCTTGCTGTCATAGCTCCAGTAGCCCTGCTCGGGCTGGTTACCGATCCAGTCGGGATTGGCCATGATCTGTTCCAGCGTCACCGGAGTGGCCGCTTCCGGTATCCCGCCTGCCGCGGCATTCGTGCTTCCTTGTGCGTCGTCCGTGGCAGCGAACGCTGGCAAGGCCAGGAGAGCGCCGGCGAGGAAGGCGAGGACGCGGTGCGGCATGAGGTTTCCCTTTGTATTGATAGCCGTGATCGGTCTTTAGGAGAGTGCCTGATCAAGGTCGGCGATCAGGTCCGCCGGGTGTTCCACCCCCACGGAGATGCGCAACAGATGCCGCGGGGTGCGGGTCTCGGGACCCTCCACGGAGGCGCGGTGCTCGATCAAGCTCTCCACACCTCCTAGACTGGTGGCCCGGGTGAAAAGTTTCACCCGAGCCGCGGTCCGCATGGCAACGGTTTCGCCGCCGCGGACCGTGAAGGATAACATGGCGCCGAAACCCCGCATCTGACGCGCGGCGAGCCCGTGGCCGGGGTGAGAGGCGAGTCCCGGGTAGAAGACTTGTTCCACCGCCGGATGCTTCGCGAGATGCTCGGCTATCTGCTGCGCGTTGGCGGACTGGGCCCGCACCCGGAGATGCAGGGTGGCGGCCCCCCGCAACAGCAGCCAGCAGTCGAAGGGCGAGGGCACGGCACCCAAGGTCGACTGCAGGAAACGCAGCCGCTCCGCAAAGGCGTCCGCCGTGCGGCACACGAGCGCGCCGCCCATGACATCGCTGTGCCCGCCCAGATACTTGGTGGTGCTGTGCATCACGATGTCCATACCGTGCTCCAGTGGCCGCTGAAGCGCCGGCGTGGCGAAGGTGTTGTCGCAGACCGCGATGGCGCCGGCCGTGTGGGCGATGTCGGCCGCCGCCGCGAGGTCGGTGAGCTTGAGCAGCGGGTTGGAGGGGCTCTCCACCCATACGATTCGGGTGTCCCGCGTGACCGCCGCCTTGAGAGCGATGAGGTCGCTGGCATCCACGTAGGTCACCTTGAGATTCCAGCCGGCCATGACCTCGCGCAGGATACGCAGCACTCCGTGGTAGGCGTCCTGGGTGCAGACCACGTGGTCGCCGGGTTCCAGGGCCTGGAATACCGCGCTCACGGCGGCGCTGCCGGAGCCGAAGGCGAGCGCTGCAATGCCGCCCTCGAGCGCGGCGAGGCAGGCCTCGAGGCGCGCGCGGTTCGGGTTGCCGCTGCGCGAATAGTTGTAGCCCCGCGGGTAAGCCCCGTCGGCGCTGCGCTCGAAGGTGGTGGAAAGCTGGATGGCGGGGCTCACGCCGCCGCTGTCGGCGTCCGGTTCGCGCCCGGCGTGGACACAGGTGGTTTCGAAATGTTGCTTGGCGTCTGACATGGTGCGTCCGGGGTGCGAGGCAGGGAGGCTCAGTTATATAGCATAGTCACCACGCGATTGCGGCCCTGGTTCTTGGCTTCATACACGGCGCGGTCGGCGGCCTTGAAGAGGTCGTCGAAGTTCAGATCCTTGCCCAGGGGGCGTGCACTGACGCCGATGCTGACGGTGACACCGATGCCGTCCGGCTTCAGTTTCTCGATATCCTTGCGGATCTTCTCGGCATGGCGCGCGGCTTCCTCCACGCCACACTGGGCCATGATGAGTACGAATTCCTCGCCGCCCACCCGCGCCACCAGGTCGCCTTCGCGACAAGCGGATTTGAGCAGGGCGCTGGTCAACGCCAGCACCTTGTCGCCGACGGTATGGCCGTGGGTGTCGTTGATGCTTTTGAAGTGATCCAGATCGATGAGCATGAGGCTCAGGGGCAGGTCACTCTCCGACGCTTCCTTGAAGTATTTGGGGGCGAACTCGTTCAGCCCGGTGCGGTTGTAGATACCGGTGAGTTGGTCCTGCATAGCGAGTTGATAAAGCTGGCGTGACTGCGCTTGCACCCGGTCGAAGAGCTGCTTGCTGATGATTAGATTGCGCACCCGCGCCCGCACTTCTTCCTCGACGGGCGGCTTGGCGATATAGTCGTTGACACCGAGACGGAAGAGCTCGATGCGGCGCGTGGTCTCATCCATGCCGGAGAGCGCGAGGATCGGCACACGGCGCTTGTCGGAGAGATAGCTACGCACCCGGTTCACTAGGCCTACGCCACTCATCACCCCTTCCAACAGGATGTCGCTCACGATCAAGTCATAGTCGTGCTTCTCGAAGGCCACCAGCGCCTCGTCGGCGCTGCGGAAGTGGTCCACCTTGAGGTTCATGTGACGCAGGATCTTGATCATCACATGCGCGGCCACCATGCTGTCCTCGATGTAAAGCACGCGGCCGGTGAGCTCATGCTGCTCCTCGGACAGATACTGCTTGAGGCGCGCCTCGAGCTGCTCCTTGTCCATCTTCTCCTGGATCTCGGTGACCCCGGACTCGAAGGCCTCCTGGCGCAAGGTCTTGTCCTGGGTGGAGGTGAGCAGGATGAAGGGGGTCTTATGGTGCTTGGGTATGGCGCGCACCTGGCGGCAGAGCGCGATGCCGTTCATGCCGGGCAGCGAGAGGGAGGCGCAGATGAATTCCACTTCCTGACCCTGCATCACTTCGAGCGCCTCTTCGGCGTTCTCCACCGTGAGGCTCTGATGGCCGAGGTCGGCCACCATCTTGTTCCAGACAGTGCGCACCACCTTGGAGTGATCGACGATGAGGATGTGCATGGATACTGCTTATGATACGGGGCAGGGGTCAACCCTCCCCCGCCCCTGTCATAAGAGTGTAACCGCGTCGGCTCCCGGCGAATAGCGCGTTCCATCGCTCCCTAAATATAGCGGGCGCTTCTTCTTAGCTGCCGCGGCGCTGCTCGGCGCGCTTGGCCGCGAAAGGGCTGCCCGGGTTCCAGGCCGGCCAGGCATCGCTCTCGACCAGGCTATGCCCCGTCAGATAGAGCAGGTCCAGTTGTTGGGCCATGCCGGAGAGGTCCCAGGACGGCTCGTAGACATCCGCCGGCTTATGGTAGCGCTCGCTGACGTAGGCCTGCTGCTGGGCGAGGCCCCATCCTGCGGGGTGGTCCACATAATCGGTGCCGAGCGCGATGCTCAATGCCGGCACCCCGACCTTGGCGAACGCGAAATGGTCGGCGCGGAAGTAATAACCCTTCTCCGGCTGCGAATCCGGCGAGAGTGCGAGGCCGAGGGTCTTGGCCTGGGCGGCGAGCGCCGCGTCCAGGCCTGACATGAAGCGGCCGCGCACCGTAAGGTCGCGGGTCCGGCCGTAAGTGTCCAGCACATCCATGTTCATGTCCCCGACGGTGTCCTTGAGCGGGAACAGCGGGTGTTCCGCGTAGTACTCCGCCCCCAGGAGGTCCTGCTCTTCGCAGGTGGTGGCGATGAACAGCACGCTCCGGGCGGGCGCCGGTGCGGCGGCATAGACGCGCGCCAGCTCGAGCAATCCGGCGATGCCGGAGCCATTGTCCACTGCGCCGTGGAAAATCTCAGTCTTGCCGTCGACGGTGTGCGTGCCAAGGTGGTCCCAGTGCGCGGAATACACCAGCGCCTCGCCGGGGTGCGAGGTACCCTTGACCATGGCGACCACGTTATGAGACACGATGTCACGCACCGTGTTCTTGAGCTCGATGCTGGCCGTGAGCTTCAGCGACATCGGTCTGAATCCGCGCACGGCAGCAGCGTGCTCGAGCTGGTCGAACTTGAGATCGGCGGCAGCGAACAGCTTCTCAGCCGCGTCGTGCGTGATCCAGCCGGTGATCGTGGGCTGGTACGTCTTGCCCGGCGGCAGTTCCTCCAACGGACCGCTCCAGCTGCCTTGCACCACTTCCCATGGATAACCCGCGGGACCGGTCTCATGCACGATCAGGATGCCGGCGGCGCCCTGCCGCGCCGCTTCCTCGTATTTGTATGTCCAGCGTCCGTAGTAGGTCATGGACTTGCCGTCGAACAGCTTGGGGTCGCCCGTGGCATAGCCCGGATCATTCACCAGCACCACCACCGTCTTGCCTTTCACGTCCAGGCCCGCGTAATCGTTCCAGTGGTACTCCGGTGCCACGATGCCGTAGCCCGCGAATACCAGTGGGCTGTGGTCGAGGGCGACGCTGGCCTCGGGTCGTGGCGTGCTGACGATCATGTCGGTGCCGTAGGCGAAGGAAAGCGGCGTGGGACCGCCCCCGATGTCGAGCGCCGTGTGCGGGTCCGCGGTGATCTGCTTCAGCGGCACAGCCTGCAGGTAGCTGCCGTGGTTCGCGGGCGTGAGCCCGTATTCCTTGAATTTGGCGCTGATGTAGTCGGTAGTGAGCTTCTCGCCGGGGCTGCCGGGAGCGCGGCCACCGAATTCATCCGAAGAGAGGGTCTTGATGGTGGCGCGGACGTTGTCTTCGCTGAACTGCGGCAGTGGCTGGCTCGTGGCAGCCAGCAGCGGTAAGGAGGCGACGGCGGTGAGCAGTACGCCGGCAACGCGGGGTATGGACATGAAGGG
>DASUBN010000280.1:0-4410 GCA_035763245.1 Gammaproteobacteria bacterium
GCGATCAACGGACTGTTCTTCGCCGGCCAGATCAACGGCACCACCGGTTACGAGGAAGCCGCAGCCCAGGGACTGCTGGCGGGCATCAACGCCGCGCGGCTGGTGCAGGGTGAGCCCGCCTGGTGTCCGGCGCGGGACGAAGCTTACATGGGCGTGCTGGTGGACGACCTCATCACCCGCGGCGCGCCGGAACCCTATCGCATGTTCACGAGCCGGGCCGAGCACCGCCTGATGCTGCGGGAAGACAACGCCGACCTGCGTCTCACGGAGCAGGGTCGCCGGCTCGGCCTGGTGGAAGACGCGCGCTGGTCGCGCTATGCGGAAAAGCGCGAGGCCGTCGAGCGGGAGACCGCGCGCCTCACCGGCGTATTGGTGCGTCCCGAAGACGTGAGTGCCGAGGAGTCCGAGGCGCTGTTCGGCGGGCCCCTCGGCCGGGAAACCCACGCGCTGGAGCTGCTGCGCCGCCCCGGCGTGGACCATAAGACCCTCACGGCGCTGACCGCGGTGGGCGGCGTCGCCGTGGCGCCCGAAGTGGCGGAGCAGGTGGAGATCCAGGCCCGCTACGCGGGCTACATCGCCCGCCAGCAGGCCGAGGTGGAACGCGCCCGCCGCCAGGAGGAGACGCGCCTGCCGGCAGACTTCGACTATGCGGCGGTCGCGGGCCTCTCCCATGAAGTGCGCCAGAAGCTCAGCCATGTCCGTCCCGAGACCTTGGGCCAGGCCGCGCGCATCCCGGGCGTGACGCCGGCGGCCGTCTCGCTGTTGCTCGTGTGCATCAAGAAGCGTTCAACGCTGCGCAAGACCGCTTGAGTCCAGTCCGCTATTTCCTCGAATCCCTGGATTTCCTCGACTGGTGGTCGCTGGGCGCCGCGCTCGCCCTCATCGACGTGTTCCTGCCCCGCTGGCGGCTCCTGGGCATAGCCACGGCGGCGGGGATCATGGGTTTCGCCCTCATGCTCTTCCCCCAGATCCGCTGGCCATGGCAGTTGGCGGTGTTCGGCGTGCTGGCGGCCTCGGGCTGGGACGCGTATCGTTTTCTTAAGGGCGGAGCGTCCGCGCCCGTCACCCGCACCTCGGGGAGCAAGGTCATGGGCAGTTTCCACGACTTCTCGGTCAAGAGCATCGACGGCAAGCCGCAGTCCCTGAAGGACTACGAGGGTCATCCGGTGCTGGTGGTGAACGTGGCGAGCGCCTGCGGGCTCACGCCCCAATACGCCGGTCTCGAGAAACTCTTCCGGGAATACCAGGACCGGGGCCTCGTGGTGCTGGGCCTGCCCTGCAACCAATTCGGCGCCCAGGAGCCGGGCAGCGAGGCCGAGATCAAGCAGTTCTGCAGCGTGAACTACGGCGTGAGCTTCCCGCTCACGTCCAAGATCGAGGTGAACGGTGCCGGCGCCCACCCGCTCTATGCTTGGCTCAGGGGCGAGACCGGCGGCGCGGACATCCAGTGGAACTTCGAGAAGTTCCTGATCGGCAAGGACGGGCGCATCGTGAAGCGCTATTCGCCGAAGACGGTGCCGGAAGACAAGAGCCTGAGGGCTGATATCCAGAACGCCTTATAAGAGAGTCCGGAAACGGCGGGCACCGCCGGGGGCGGCCGCCTAAGCTGACCGGACGATACGGACGAGGTGCGGGGAGATGAGGAGAGTCGTGGTCGCGGCGGTGTTCGCAGGCTTGTGCCTCTGTGCGGCATTGCCGCTCAAGGCCGACGAGGGCATGTGGACCTTCGACAACCTGCCCATCAAGGAGATCCAGAGCGAATACGGCTACGCGCCCTCGTCCGCCTGGCTCACGCACGTGCAGCACGCCGCGCTGCGCATCTCGGACGGCTGCTCCGGCGCCTTCGTGTCGGCGGACGGGCTCCTGCTCACCAACCGCCACTGCGTGGACGGCTGCATCGCCCAGATCTCCACCCCCAAGCAGGACTACACCCGCGAGGCCTTCTACGCCCTGACCCCGCAGCAGGAGACCCGTTGCCCGGAGATGGAGGCGGACGAGCTGGTGCAGATCAGCGACGTGACCCCCGAGGTGCAGGATGCGCTCAAGGGCGAGAGCGGGGACCGCTACTTCGGCGCCCTGCGCGCCGTGAGCGGCAAGCTGGAGGACGGCTGCAACGACGGCGACCCCGCCAAGTGGAGCTGCCAGGTGGTGGATCTCTACCACGGCGGTCGCTATGCGCTCTACAAGTACCGCCGCTTTGAAGACGTGCGGCTGGTGTTCACCCCCGAGAGCGCCATCGCGAGCTTCGGCGGCGACCCGGACAACTTCAACTTCCCGCGCTACAGCCTGGACGCGGCGATCCTGCGCGCCTACGAGGACGGCAAGCCGGTGCACAGCGAATACCTGCAGCTCGCGGGCAGCGCGCCCCACGACGGCGAGCTGGTGTTCACCGCGGGCAACCCCGGCAGCACCGAACGGAGCTGGACCCTGGCGGAGCTGAAGTCGCTGCGCGAGGACGACCTCATCCCCTCGCTCATCTACTACTCCGAGCTGCGCGGCATGCTGGAGCAGTTCGCCACCGAGGGCCCGCAGCAGCAGCGCCTGGCCTACGCCAACCTGGCGGACGTGGAGAACCTCATCAAGAACGACCAGGGCCAGCTCCTGGCCTTGCAGGACCAGGGCTCACTCGATCACAAGGCCGCCGATGAGACCGGATTGCGTGACTGGGTGAGGGGCAACCCGACGCGCCGGATCGAGTACGGCGATCCCTGGAGCGCGATCGCCGCGGCGGAGCAGAAGTACCACACGCTGGCGCTGCGCTACCACATGCTGGAACAGTGCTGGGGTTTCGAGTCGCGGCTCTTCGACTACGCGCGCATGCTGGTGCGCGGCGAGGCGGAGCGGACCAAGCCCAACGGCCAGCGTCTCGCCGAGTTCCGCGACTCGAACCTGCCGCAGGTGGAGCAGGACCTGTTCTCCGACGTGCCGATCTCCGTGGACTACGAGGAGCTGATGCTCACCTGGTCGCTCACCAAACTGCGCGCCGCCTTGGGTGAGGACGATCCGGTGGTGAAGCGCGTGCTCGGGCGCCGCTCGCCCTCCGACGTGGCGCGCACCGCGGTGGAGGGCACGCGCCTCGACTATGCAGCCTTCCGCCGGCGCCTGTGGGAAGACCACGACTTCATGGACCACACCCCGGACCCCATGCTGGAGCTGGCGCGTTCGGTGGACGACGCGGCCCGCGCCGTGCGCAAGACCTATGAGGAAGAGGTGCGCGCCGTGCTCGACATCGAGAGCGAGCGCATCGCCCAGGCGCGCTTCGCCCGGGACGGCACCGGCATCTATCCCGACGCCACCTTCACCCTGCGGCTCTCCTACGGCCAAGTGCGCGGCTGGGACGAGCAGGGCGAACCCGTGCCCTCGTTCACGGACTTCGGCGGGCTCTACGCCCGCGCCACCGGCACCGCGCCCTACCTCTTGCCGCCCAGCTGGCAGTTCGCCGAGCCCAGGCTCGATCTCAAGACGCCCTTCGACTTCGTCACCACCAACGACATCGCCGGCGGCAACTCAGGGAGCCCGGTGATCGACCGGGACGGGAAGCTCGTGGGGCTGGTGTTCGACGGCAACATCCATTCCCTGGGCGGCGACTTCTGGTACGACCCGAACGACAACCGGGCGGTGGCCCTGGACGCCACGGCGCTCATCGACGCCCTCCACAAGGTCTATGGCATGGATGCACTGGCGGCCGAGCTCACCTCCGGCGGCGACCACGGCTGAAGTCCTGGTTTTCCTTGCCGGAGGCGGGGCTTGGGGGTAGCATACCCGGCCTTTTTCCGGACCCCCTTTCATGGCGCATCCCTCCAGCTTCGCCCAGACCAACCCCCGCGTGGGTTTCGTGAGCCTCGGCTGCCCCAAGGCGCTCGTGGATTCCGAGCGCATCCTGACGCAGCTGCGCATCGAGGGCTACGAGGTGGTGGGCGGCTACGGCGAGGCGGACCTTGTGGTGGTGAACACCTGCGGCTTCATCGAGGCCGCACAGCAGGAATCCCTGGACGCCATCGGCGAGGCGCTGGCTGAAAACGGCAAAGTGATTGTCACCGGCTGCCTGGGCATGAAGGACGCCTTCATCCGCGAGCGCTACCCGGACGTGCTCGCCATCACCGGTCCCCACGACTACGAGGCGGTGATGCGCGCGGTGCACGCGCAGCTCGCGCCCCCGCCCCGCAACCCCTACCTGGACCTGATCCCGGCGAGCGGCATCAAGCTCACGCCGCGCCACTACGCCTACCTTAAGATCTCGGAGGGCTGCAACCACAAGTGCAGCTTCTGCATCATCCCCAAGCTGCGCGGCAAGCTGGACAGCCGCCCCCTCCCCGAGGTGATGCGCGAGGCGGAGAAGCTGGTCAAGGACGGGGTGAAGGAACTGCTGGTGGTGTCCCAGGACACCTCTGCCTACGGCGTGGACCTGCG
>DASUBN010000281.1:0-4330 GCA_035763245.1 Gammaproteobacteria bacterium
ATATTGGTGCTGGGATAACGGTAGTCCCCGAAGCGGTGATAGATGAACACCACCGCATGATCGGGGACAGCGGTCTCGGCTGCATTCACGGAGCCGAGCAACAGGAATAAGATGGCGAGCAAAAGACCACGCATCGTTGCCACCCTACTCCGCTCATCGCAAAAAAAGAAGGCGCCTACCGGCGCCTTCTTTAAGTTACATAAAAGATTGTGTAAATAAAACGAGAGATCTTGGCCGCTGGTTAGGCAATGACGGCCAAGCAAGCGGAGCGTACTTTACAGTACGTGAGCGTTGCGAGGCTGGCTTTAACGACACCAGCGGGCAAAAGATCCGTTTTATTTATTGATTGCATGGATGGCGCGCTTGTCGACGGACAACGATGCCTCATGCATCGCCTCCGACAGGGTCGGGTGGGCATGGATGGTGCGCTGCAAGTCCTCGGCGCTGGCCCGGAACTCCATGGCCACCACCGCCTCCGCGATCATCTCCGAGGCCATGGGTCCCACGATGTGCACTCCCAGGATCTCGTCGCTGTCCGCATGGGCCAGCATCTTCACCATCCCGGCCGCCGCCTCCATGGCCTTGGCGCGGCCGTTGGCAGCGAAGGGGAAGCTGCCCGCCTTGTAGCGCACCCCCTTCTGCTTCAGTTCCTCCTCGGTCTTGCCCACCCAGGCGATCTCGGGCCAAGTGTAGATGATCGAGGGGATCACGTCGTAGTTCATCTCCGAGACTTTGCCGGCGATGAGGTCGGCCACCATCACGCCCTCCTCGGAACCTTTGTGGGCCAGCATCGGGCCGCGCACGCAGTCGCCGATGGCCCAGATGTTCTTTACGCCGGTGCGGCATTCGTGATCCACCTTGATGAAGCCGCGCTCATCTAGCGCGACGCCGGTGCCTTCTTCCAGCAGGCTCTTGGTGGCGGGGCGGCGACCCACGGCCACGATCAACTTGTCCACCTCGAGTTTCTGCTTACCGTCCTTGTCGTCGTAACTCACGGTGATGCCGGTCTTGCCCTTCTCGGCGCCGGTGACCTTGGCGCCCAGGCGGATGTCCAGGCCCTGCTTGCGGAACTGCCGCTCCGCGTCCTTGGCCACGGCCTGGTCAGCCATGAACAGGAAGTTGTCCATGGCTTCGAGGATGGTGACCTGGGCGCCGAGACGGTGCCAGACGCTGCCGAGTTCTAGGCCGATGACGCCGCCGCCGATGACGCCGAGGCGCTTCGGCACTTCGGCGAAATCCAGCGCGCCCCAGGAATCCACGATGTCCTTGCGGTCGAAAGGCACTACCTTGAGTTCGACGGGCTCCGAGCCCGCGGCCAGCACCACGTGCTTGGCGTCGATGACTTCCTTCTTCTTGGGGTCGTCGAAGTCCGTCACTTCCACCTTGTGGCCCTTGAGCAGGCGGCCTGTGCCGCGGATGCCGGTGACGTTGTTGGACTTGAAGAGCTGGGCGATGCCGCCCGTGAGACTGGTGGTGATCTTGCTCTTGCGCGCCTGCATGGCGCCGATGTCCATGCTCACCGCGCCCGTCTTCACGCCGTGGGCGGCGAACTCGTGGGTCGCCTTGTGGTACATCTCCGAGGACTCGAGCAGCGCCTTGGAAGGGATGCAGCCCGCGTTCAGGCAGGTGCCGCCGAAGGCGTGTTTACCGTCCGGGTTCTTCCAGTTGTCCACGCAGGCGGTCTTGAGCCCGTTCTGGGCGGCGCGGATGGCGGCGACGTAGCCCGCAGGGCCTCCGCCGATGACGACGACGTCGAAAGCTTGGCTCATGGCATTCCTCTCTTCTCTAGAAGCAGGCGGCCTGTCCGCGAGCGGTGCAGACCGGCCGTGTCCGTATGGATGGGTATCAGATCTGCAATATCAAGCGGGCCGGGTCTTCCAGCGATTCCTTGATGGAGACCAGCGTCAGCACCGCTTCCTTGCCGTCGATGATGCGGTGGTCGTAGGTGAGCGCGATGTACATCATGGGCCGCGCCACCACCTGCCCGTCCACCACTACGGCGCGATCCTTGATGGCGTGCATGCCTAGGATGGCGCTCTGGGGCGGGTTGATGATCGGGGTGGAGTACAGCGAGCCGAACACGCCACCGTTGGTGATGGTGAAGGTGCCGCCGGTGAGCTCCTCGATGCCGATCTTGCCGTCGCGGGCGCGCACCGCCATGTCGGCGAGGGTCTTCTCGATCTCGGCGAAGCTCATCTGGTCCGCGTCTCGTAGCACCGGGGTCACGAGGCCGCGGGGCGTGGATACCGCCACGCTGATGTCCCAGTAGTCGTGGTACACGATGTCGTTGCCTTCCACGGAGGCGTTCACCACCGGGTACTTCTTGAGGGCCTCGACCGTGGCCTTCACGAAGAAGGACATGAAGCCGAGCTTGGCGCCATGTTCCTTCTCGAACTTGTCCTTGTACTTGCCGCGCAGCGCCATCACCGCCGAGAGGTCCACCTCGTTGAAGGAGGTGAGCATCACGGTACTGGCCTGGGATTCCGAGAGGCGCTCGGCGATGCGCGCGCGCATGCGCGTCATGGGCACGCGTCGGTCGGCGCGGGCCGCGATGGCCGTCGCCGGGCGCGCCACGGGCACAGCTGCCGCGCCCGGTACGGATTCGCCGCTGCGCTTGGCCATGTAGTCCAGCACGTCGCCTTTGGTGAGACGACCGTCGCGGGCACTGCCTTTGATCTGCGAGGGATCGAGCTTGTTCTCCTCCACCAGGCGGCGCACGGAGGGGCTGAGCGGCATGTCGGCGGCCACGGAGCCGGTGCTCGCCGGCGTCGCGGCGGCCACGGCCGGTGGCGACGCGGGCTGGGGCGCGGCGGGTTTCGCTTCGGCCCTGGCGGGAGCAGGAGCCGCGGCGGCACCCTCCTCCAGAACCGCGATCACCTGTCCCGCGCCCACGGTGGTGCCGTCCTTGACCCGGATCTCCTTCAGCACGCCGGACACGGGCGCGGGCACTTCCAGCACCACCTTGTCGGTCTCGATGTCCACCAGGTTCTCGTCGCGGCTCACCGCGTCACCGGCCTTCTTATGCCAGCTCACGAGGGTCGCGTCCTGGACGGACTCGGGCAGTTGCGGGACTTTGACTTCGATGCTCATGCCGTCTCCACGATTAAGACTTTATTAGACTCGGCCGCGTCTTGGCGGCGGTGGCTTGCTTCGCCCCCGGCGTGCCGAGCGCGTCCTGGATCAGCTGCTTCTGCTGCTGGGTGTGCAGCTCCATATAGCCCGCAGCGGTGGACGCGGACGGCGTCCGGCCGGCGTAGCTCAGCAGGTGCTTGGGCTTCAGCGGCTCCTGTAGGCGGTGGCGGATCTGGTACCAGGCGCCCTGGTTGCCGGGCTCCTCCTGGCACCACACGATCTCGCGGGCGTTCGCGTAGAGATTGAGTATCTCGGCGTATTCCGTCTGCGGGAAGGGATAGAGCTGCTCGAGGCGCACGATGGCCACGGTGTCGATGCCGGCGGCGCGGCGCGCCTCGGCGAGATCGTAGTAGACCTTGCCGGAGCAGAACACCACGCGCTCCACCTTGGCGGCCGGGATGCTCTCCACCTCGGGGATGAGCAGGTGGAAGCGCCCGTGGGTGAGGTCCTGCAGCGCCGAGACGGAGGCCTTGTGTCGCAAGAGGCTCTTGGGCGTCATCACCACCAGGGGCTTGCGGAAAGGCCGCAGCGCCTGGCGGCGTAGCATGTGGAACATCTGCGCCGGCGTCGACGGCACGCAAACCTGCATGTTGTGCTCGGCACAGAGCTGCAGGTAGCGCTCCAGGCGGGCGGAGGAATGCTCCGGGCCCTGGCCCTCGTAGCCGTGGGGCAGGAACAGGGTGAGTCCGCAGAGCCGGCCCCACTTGGCCTCGCCCGCCGCCATGAATTGGTCGATGACCACCTGGGCACCGTTGGCGAAGTCACCGAACTGGCCCTCCCAGATCACGAGCGCGTCCGGGTCGGCGGTGCTATAGCCGTACTCGAAGCCCATCACCGCCTCTTCCGAGAGCAGCGAATCGGTGACGGTGAACCGCTTCTGGTCGGGAGCGAGGTGCTGCAGCGGTGTCCAGGTGTTGTCGTTCTTCTGGTTGTGCAGCACCGCATGGCGATGGAAGAAGGTGCCGCGACCGCTGTCCTGGCCCGTGAGACGCACCGCGCAGCCCTCCGTGAGCAGGCTCGCGTAGGCGAGGGTCTCGGCGAAGCCCCAATCCATGGGCAGCTCACCCGCCGCCATCTTGCGCCGGTCGTCATAGATCTTGGCGACGCGCGGGTGCAGTTCCACGCTCTCCGGCACCCGATTCATGCCCTCGGTAAGCGGCTTGAGGCGCGCCTGCTCGAGCTTGGTGTCCGTGGGCGT
>DASUBN010000282.1:0-6176 GCA_035763245.1 Gammaproteobacteria bacterium
CAGAAGATCACCAAGGCCATGGAGATGGTCGCGGCGAGCAAGATGCGCAAGGTGCAGCAGCGCATGGCGGCCTCGCGCCCCTATGCCGAGCGCATGCGCAAGGTGATCGGCCATCTCGCCAAGGCCAACCCCGAGTACCGCCATCCCTTCATGGTGGAGCGCGAGGTGAAGCGCGTCGGCCTGATCGTGATCTCCACCGACCGCGGCATGTGCGGCGGCCTCAACGTCAACCTGTTCAAGGCCGCGGTGGCGGCGGTGAAGGGCTGGCGCGAGAAGGGCGTGGAGGTGGACTTCTGCATCGTCGGCGCCAAGGCCGTGAGCTTCTTCCGCCGCTTCGGCGGCAAGGTGCTGGGCCAGGCGACGCACCTTGGCGACACGCCGCACCTCGACGACCTCATCGGCACCGTCAAGGTGATGCTCGACGCCTACACCGAAGGCAAGATCGACCGGCTGTTCGTGGTGAACAACGTCTTCGTGAACACCATGACCCAGAAGCCCACCGTGTCCCAGCTCCTGCCGACCGAGGCCATCGAGGACGCGCAGCTGGCGGAGCATTGGGATTACCTCTACGAGCCCGAGGCCCGCGAGCTCCTGGGCAGCGTGCTGGTGCGGTACGTGGAGTCGCAGGTCTACCAGGGTGCAGTCGAGAACGCGGCCTGCGAGCAGGCCGCGCGCATGGTGGCCATGAAGTCCGCCTCCGACAACGCCGGCGAGATCATCAACGACCTGCAGCTCGTCTACAACAAGGCGCGCCAGGCCGGCATCACCAAGGAACTGTCCGAGATCGTGGGCGGCGCGGCCGCCGTCGGTTGAAAGCATTCGGCATCAAGGCATTCAAAGAATCGGCATCGAGGGTTAAAACATGAGTTCCGGAAAGATCGTTCAAGTCATCGGCGCGGTGGTCGACGCGGAGTTCCCCCGCGACGCCATCCCGGGCGTCTACGACGCGCTCAAGCTCGAAGACGGCAGCCTCACGCTCGAGGTGCAGCAGCAGCTCGGCGACGGCGTGGTGCGCTGCATCGCCATGGGCGCCTCCGAGGGCCTGAAGCGCGGTCTCGCCGTGAAGAACACCGGCGCACCGATCTCGGTGCCGGTGGGCCAGGCCACCCTCGGCCGCATCATGGACGTGCTGGGCACGCCGGTGGACGAGCGCGGCCCGGTGAAATCCGAGGCCCAGTGGGCCATCCACCGCAAGGCGCCCTCCTATGAAGAGCAGTCCGGCTCCACGGACCTGCTCGAGACCGGCATCAAGGTGATCGACCTGCTGTGCCCCTTCGCCAAGGGCGGCAAGGTGGGTCTGTTCGGCGGCGCCGGCGTGGGCAAGACCGTGAACATGATGGAGCTCATCAACAACATCGCCACCGAGCACTCGGGCCTGTCCGTGTTCGCGGGCGTGGGCGAGCGCACCCGCGAAGGCAACGACTTCTACCACGAGATGGCGGAAGCCGGCGTCATCGACCTCAAGGACCTCAACAAGTCCAAGGTAGCGATGGTGTACGGCCAGATGAACGAACCGCCGGGCAACCGTCTGCGCGTGGCACTGACCGGCCTGACCATGGCCGAGTACTTCCGCGACGAAGGCCGCGACGTGCTGCTGTTCATCGACAACATCTACCGCTACACCCTGGCCGGCACCGAGGTGTCCGCGCTGCTCGGCCGCATGCCTTCCGCGGTGGGCTACCAGCCGACGCTCGCCGAGGAGATGGGCGTGCTGCAGGAGCGCATCACCTCCACCAAGAAGGGTTCCATCACCTCCATCCAGGCGGTGTACGTGCCCGCGGACGACCTCACCGACCCGTCGCCCGCCACCACCTTCGCGCACCTCGACGCCACCGTCGTGCTGTCCCGCGACATCGCCGCGCTCGGCATCTATCCGGCCGTGGACCCGCTCGACTCCACCTCCCGCCAGGTGGACCCGAACGTCATCGGCCAGGAGCACTACGACGTGGCCCGCAGCGTGCAGGCCGTGCTGCAGCGCTACAAGGAGCTCAAGGACATCATCGCCATCCTCGGCATGGACGAGCTGTCCGAAGAGGACAAGCAGTCCGTGTACCGCGCGCGCAAGATCCAGCGCTTCCTGTCGCAGCCGTTCACGGTGGCCGAAGTGTTCACCGGCAGCCCGGGCAAGTACGTGTCCCTGAAGGACACCATTCGCGCCTTCAAGGGCATCGTGGCCGGCGAATACGATCACCTGCCCGAGCAGGCGTTCTACATGGTCGGCACCATCGAGGAAGCCGTCGAGAAGGCCAAGACCATCTGAGGCACAGCACGATGAGCACCACCTTCCATGTCGACATCGTGAGCGCCGAACGCGAGATCTTCTCGGGCGACGCCGAGATGGTGTTCGCCCCGGCGGAGATGGGCGAGCTCGGCATCACGCCGCGCCATGCGCCGCTGCTCACGCGCCTCAAGCCCGGCACCGTGCGTGTGCAGGCCGGCGGCGAGGAGTCGGTGTTTTACGTCTCCGGCGGCATCCTCGAGATCCAGCCGCACATGGTCACGGTGCTGTCGGACACGGCGCAGCGCGCCGCCGACATCGACGAGGCCGCGGCCCAGGAGGCTGTGCGTAAGGCCCAGGAGGCCCTCGCCAGCCAGTCGACGGATCTGGATGTGGCCCGGGTCGAGGCCGAGATGCTCGAGAACATGGCGCGCCTCAAGACCCTGCAGCAACTGCGCAAGAAACCCGGCCGCTGAACAGGCCATGGGTCATTGAAAAGGAAAAGGGCCGGCTCTGCCGGCCCTTTCTTTCCTGCCCTGTCACTGGGGCGCAACCGACCCGGTGCTATCATGGTCCGCCCGTGAGGGACCCCATTCCATCCGAGGATCGCACGCCGCCATGGCTCTAAGCGTGGTTATCCTGGCCGCCGGCCAGGGCAAGCGTATGCACTCCGACCTGCCCAAGGTGATGCAGCCGCTCGGCGGCTACACCATCCTCGAACACGTGGCGCGCAGCGCCGCCGCCCTCGATGCGCACGCGGTGTACGTGGTCTACGGCCACGGCGGCGAGCAGGTACAGACGGCGCACCAGCACCTCGCGGTGCACTGGGTGCTGCAGGCCGAACAGCTCGGCACCGGCCACGCGGTGATGCAGGCCCTGCCCCAGATCTCCGACCGCGACGTGCTGCTCATCCTCTACGGCGACGTGCCCCTGGTCAGGCCCGCGACGCTCAAGCGGCTCACCGACGCCGCGGCCCGGGGCGAACTCGCGGTGCTCACCGCCAAGGTGCCGGAACCCCAGGGCTACGGCCGCATCCTGCGCGACAACGCCGGGCGGGTGACCCGCATCGTGGAGGAGAAGGACGCCACGGCCGCCGAGCGCTGGGTGGACGAGATCAACACCGGCCTTATGGCCTGCAGCGCCGAGCGGCTGCGCCGCTGGCTCAAGGACGTGGGCCGCGACAACGTCCAGAAGGAGTACTACCTCACCGACGTCATCGCCATGGCGGTGGCGGACGGCGTGAAGGTGGAGGGCGTGCTGGCCGAGGACCACAACGAGACCCGCGGCATCAACGACAAGCAGCAACTCGCCGCCGCCGAGAAGGCGCTGCGCAAGCGCACCGCCAACGAGCTGATGCTGGCGGGGCTCATGCTGCGCGACCCGCGGCGCTTCGACCTGCGCGGCGAGCTCGTCTTCGGCCGCGACTGCGAGATCGACGTGAACTGCGTGCTGGAGGGCAAGATCCGGCTCGGCGACCGGGTGAAGATCGGCCCCCACTGCGTGATCCGCGACTGCGAGATCGGCGCCGGCACCGAGGTGTTCTCCCACAGCGTGCTGGACGGGGCCAGGGTCGGCGCCAAGGTGCGCATCGGGCCCTTCGCCCGCATCCGCCCCGAGACCGAGCTCGCCGACGAGGTGCACGTGGGCAACTTCGTGGAAGTGAAGAAGAGCCGGCTCGGCCGTCGAGCCAAGGCCAACCACCTGGCCTACGTGGGCGACGCCCAGGTGGGCAGCGAGGTGAACATCGGCGCCGGCGTCATCACCTGCAACTACGACGGCACCGCGAAACACACCACAGTGATCGGCGACGGCGCCTTCATCGGCTCCGACTCCACCCTGGTCGCGCCCGTCACCATCGGCGCCGGGGCCTATATCGCCGCCGGTTCCACCATCAACCGCGACGCGCCCGCCGGCGAACTCACCATCGCCCGGTCCAAGCAGGTCACCAAGACCGGCTGGACGCGCCCCTCCAAGAAATAAAAGGTCTCCGCTCCATGTGTGGCATTGTCGGGGCGATCAGCAAGCGTGACGTCGTACCCATCCTGGTGGAAGGCCTGCAACGCCTCGAATACCGGGGCTACGACTCGGCGGGCATCGCGGTGCTGGACGGCGGCATCAAGCGCGTCCGCAGCGTCGGCCGGGTGGCGGAGATGGCGGGCCGCGCCAAGTCCCGCAAGCTGCACGGCCTCACCGGCATCGGCCACACCCGCTGGGCCACCCACGGCGGCGTCACCGAGCCCAACGCCCATCCCCACATCTCCATGGGCGAGATCGCCGTGGTGCACAACGGCATCATCGAGAACCACGAGGAGCATAGGGCGAGGCTCAGGAAGCTCGGCTACGTGTTCGAGTCCCAGACCGACACCGAGGTCATCGCCCACCTCATCCACCACCACCTCAAGAAGCACGGCGACCTGTTCCGGGCCACCCGCGAGACGGTGCGCCAGCTCGTGGGTGCCTACGCCATCGGCGTGCTCTCCCTCAAGAACCCCGACGTGGTGACAGGCGCGCGCATGGGCTGCCCGCTGCTCGTGGGCCTGGGGGAGGGGGAGAACTTCCTCGCCTCCGACGTCTCCGCCATCCTCACCAGCACCCGCAGGGTGATCTACCTTGAGGATGGGGACGTGGTGGAACTCGGCCGCGGCGGCGTCAAGGTGGTGGACCGGGACGACGAACCCGTGACGCGCAAGGAATACCTGAGCCAGGCCTCCCTCACCGCCATGGAGCTCGGCCCCTACCAGCACTACATGCAGAAGGAGATCCACGAGCAGCCCAAGGCCCTCACCGACACCCTCGAAGCGGTGATGGAAGACGGCTTCGATCCCGCCATCTTCGGCAAGGGCGCCGGAGCGCTGCTGAAGGGCGTGGACAAGGTGCTGATCCTCGCCGCCGGCACGAGCTACTACGCCGGCCTCACGGCCAAGTACTGGATCGAGGCCATCGCCAAGCTGCCGGTCTCCGTGGAGATCGCGAGCGAGTACCGTTACCGGGCCTCGGTGGCGGACAAGCAGCAGCTCGTCGTCACCATCTCCCAATCCGGCGAGACCCTCGACACCCTGGAAGCCCTGAAGCACGCCAAGAAGCTCGGGCATACCAAGACCCTGTCCATCTGCAACGTGCCCGAGAGCGCCATCCCCCGGACCTCCAAGCTCGTGTTCTACACCCGGGCCGGCGCCGAGATCGGCGTCGCCTCCACCAAGGCCTTCACCACCCAGCTCATCGCCCTGTTCTGCTTCGCCGTGGTGCTGGCGAAACTGAAGCGGCGGCTCTCCCGCAAGCAGGAATTGGAGCACCTGGAGAGTCTGCGGCAGCTCCCGGGCAGCGTGCAGCAGGCCCTGAACCTGGAGGCGCAGATCCAGGCCTGGGCCCTCGACTTCGCGCCGCGCCAGCACGCGCTCTTTCTGGGACGTGGCGTGCATTACCCCATCGCCCTCGAAGGCGCCCTGAAGCTCAAGGAGATCTCCTATATCCACGCCGAGGCCTATCCCGCCGGCGAGCTCAAGCACGGTCCGCTCGCCCTCGTGGACCAGGACATGCCGGTGGTGGTGATCGCCCCCAACGACGCGCTCCTGGAGAAGGTGAAATCCAACATGCAGGAAGTGCGGGCCCGGGGCGGCGAGCTCTTCGTGTTCGCGGACCAGGACAGCCATTTCTCCGAGAGCGCCGGCGTGCACGTGATCCGCACCCCGCGCCACGCCGGGCTGCTGTCGCCCATCGTCCATGCCGTGCCCGTGCAGCTCCTGGCCTATCACACCGCCTTGAAACGCGGCACCGACGTGGACAAACCACGCAACCTCGCGAAATCAGTGACGGTGGAATAGGAATCCCTCATGACTTCTACCGTGAGGATCGTCCTCCTGCGTTTCCTCCCTTGCGTTCCGATATTCCTGGTCTTAGGTCTTTTCGCATCCCTGTCGCAGGCAGCACTGACAGCCGCCGCCGCCATGAACCAGCCGCA
>DASUBN010000283.1:0-2627 GCA_035763245.1 Gammaproteobacteria bacterium
GGCAACCCGGCGGCGGTGATGCTCCTGGAGCGCTTCCCGGAAGATGCTGTGATGCTGGCCATCGCCGCGGAGAACAACCTCTCCGAGACCGCCTTCCTGGTGAAGCGAGGCGGGGATTATGAGCTGCGCTGGTTCACACCCGGTCTCGAGGTGCCGCTCTGCGGCCATGGGACGCTCGCGAGCGCGGCGGTGGTGCTGGAGCGCCTCGAGCCCAACCGCCGCGAGGTGGTGTTCCATACCAAGAGCGGGCGACTCACGGTGAAGCACAAGCAGGGGCGCTACGTGATGGATTTCCCGGCCCGGCCCTCCGAGACCGTGCCCGCGCCAGCGCTTCTGGTACAGGGCCTCGGGGTCACACCCCTCGAGGTGACCCTTAATGAGTTCAATTACCTCGCGGTGCTGGAGAGCGCGGCGCAGGTGCGCGGACTCCAACCGGACATGGCGGCACTGGAGCGCATGGACCGGCTCGGCGTCATCGTCACCGCCCGCGGCGACGCCGGCTACGACTTCGTGAGCCGCTACTTCGCACCTCAGAAAGGCATACCCGAGGATCCCGTCACCGGCGCCGCCCACTGCATGCTTGCTCCCTATTGGGCGAAGCAGCTGGGGAAGACCGAGTTCCGCGCCTTCCAGGCCTCCAAGCGCGGTGGCGAGATGGGCGTGCGGCACCTGGGCGACCGGGTGGAGCTCGAAGGTGGCTGCGTGTTCTTCCTGGAAGGGCACGCGGAGATCTAAGGCCGCGCTGGACGGGAGATGAGCAAAATGCATTTCACGCTAAACGAGCCGGTGCTGATGCTCGGCCGGGTCTTGCTGGGAGGGCTCTACGTCCGTGGTGGGGTGGTGCACTTCTTCGAGATCCCGCTATTGGTGGAAAAGATGACTGCCCGCGGTGTGCCCATGCCGCGGTTCACGTTGGTTTTCGGCAGCATCTTCCAGGCCGTCTGCGGTGTGTTGGTGATGGCCGGCATCTACACCGTCCCCGCCGCCTGGGGCCTCGTGGCGTTCACTGTCGTAGCCAGCATCATGTTCCTGAATTTCTGGGACATGCAGGGCCTGGAACGGCGCGCGGCGGCCAACGGCTGTTTCTCGAACCTGGCCATCATCGGCGGTCTGTTCATCCTCGCGGCATTCTGACCGACGCAACGCTCTTCCGGAATCAGGCGCTTCCCCGTCGGGGTCTGGGCGCGGAGGCCATGCGGAGACTGGCTTATACTTGGCGAGCATAAGGACCGCAGGTATAAAAATGTTGCCGGGTGGATATAAAGGGGATGTAGGCAAGCGACCCTGGCTGCGTGGCAGCGCCGCCTGCGTGCTTGCCGTGCTCTTGTCGGTGCTGGCCGGCTGTGGCGGGACGCCTGTACGCGGCGATCTGGAACCGCGTCCCGCCCCGGGCGCCGCTACCCAGGCGTCGAGCACCGCGGCCGCGCCGGTGACCGTCGAGGCCACCGTGGTCACCGAACCCCTGGGTCACTCCACTTACCGTATCATCCGAGTAAAGGTGCCCAAGGGCATCGACTCTCTGTCCTTCGTGCTCCCCGAGGACACGTTGCAGCCCGTGATGGAGCCTGCGGCTGTCCCACCCGCTTCCGGCGGCGAGAAGGAATGCACCGAAGGCTTCTTCAGTTGCTCCAAGCTCGTGGCCGAGACCGTCTCGGCGGTGGTGGCCGCCATCCTCGCCCTGCTGGGGCTCTATAAGGTATTGCGCAAGAAGCGAAGCAAACGATGAGCAGTCTGATGCTGAGGCTGGCCGTTTCCCTCGGCACCGTCATCGCGCTCTGCGGCTTCACCACCACGACGCTGGATCCTGGCCAGGCGGAGGTGGTCACCGTCGACGTGAACCACTTCTGGCGGGCCTTCGACGACGCGGCCAAGGTTACACGGGACCAGCGTGCCGAGGTCTATCGCAAGGAGTACTTCGACCCCGCCAGCCAGGGACTCAAGGACTTCATCGCCTTCCGTAAGCTCACGCCTGAGAACCTCACCCAGCACGTGGAGGAGCAGCGGACCTATTACCAGAAGATCCGACCTTATATGAAACAGGTGGTGGACCAAAAGCCGATGATCCAGGCGGCGTTCCGCCGTCTCAAAGTGCTCTATCCCGAGGCCAAGTTCCCGGCCCACGTCTACTTCGTGGTGGGCAAGCAGCGGGGGGCCGGCATGAACTCCGACAACGGCATCATCATGGCAGCGGAGATGCTCGCCTCGCCGCCGGGCACCCCCTACGCCTACAACATCGTGTATCCCGATTTCGTCCCTTTCGGGGTGGTGCATGAGACCATCCACTTCAACCAGACCTACCAGATAGACGACAAGAGTACCGTGCTGCAATCCGTGGTGAGCGAGGGCAGCGCCGACTTCGTCGCCTCTTTGGTGGTGCCGGAACCCGACGCGCGGCAGCTCACGGACCGCTGGGTCTATGGTTGCCGGCACGAGGCGGAGCTGGCAGCGCGGCTGCTGCAGGACCAGGACAAGACCGACATGGGGCCCTGGCTCTATAACCACGACCCGGACACCGGCTGGCCGCCGGACATGGGGTACTGGATCGGCTACCGCATCGATCAGGCGTACTACGCGCAAGCCAAGGACAAGGCCGCGGCCCTGCGCGCCATCGTGAAGGTCACGGACTT
>DASUBN010000284.1:0-2405 GCA_035763245.1 Gammaproteobacteria bacterium
GTCCTCGGTGCAGAGCACGGAGTTCGCCATGCCTTCGGCGAAGTCCGACTCGATCTCGCTGCTGAAGATCAGCGCCGTGCCCATGAGCGGGGCGTAGTCGTGCTTCACCGCCGCCTGGTGGATGAGCAGCGGCAGCAGCGAGGCGGTCTCGCTCTGGTAGCTCATGAGGCGCACCGCCTGGGCCACCTTGCTCCAGGTGAGGTCCTCGGTGCGGGGCGCGCCGCTCAGGGGATCGCGCAGGGTGACGCTCACGGCGCGATACCCCAGGTCCCGCCGCAGGCCGGCGAAGGCGCCGGAAGGATCCGGGAAGGCCTTGTGGCAGGCGGGATCCCGGTCGCAGCGGATGAAGATGAGGCCGAGGGCGTGTTGGGCATCCAGGGACACGTCCGGCCCCAGGGCGAGATCCGCCGGCACCACGCCGTCCAGCACCACGCTGCGAGTGTGCCCGGGATATTCGCGCAGGTACTGCAGCGCGACGCGGGTGCCGTAGGAGATGCCGTAGAGGTCGATGCTGGGATAGCCCAAGGCGGCGCGCACGGCATCCAGATCCTGCACGGCCACGCTGGTGGTGTAGTAGCGCGGATCGCCGGGCAGCTGCTTCAGGCAGGCGTCCACCGCCCGGTCCACGGCGGCAGCGGTGGCGTCGTCGGGCAAGCCGGAGGCGGCGGGGCAATCCAGGCGGTTGGACTCGCCGGTGCCGCGCTGGTCCACCAGCACGACGTCCCGGTCAGCCTGGATGCGGTCGAAGGCGGGGGCCTCCTGCACGTAGGCTTCCGTGGCCGCCTGGCCGGGGCCGCCGGCGAGGAAGAAGAGCGGATCCGGCTGCGGTTTGCTGGCGCGGGCCTTCAGCACCGCGATATGCAGGCCGATCTTGCGCCCCTCGGGATGCGCGCGGTCCTCGGGCACCACGAGCGTGGTGCAGCGGGCCTGCAGGCGCGTGACGGAATCCGCGGCGCCGATCTGGCAGTCCTGGAACACGGGCGCGCCGTGGGCGCGCGGGATCCCCGCCAGGATGGCGAGACCGATGCAACAGAGGATCACGGAACGGCGGCTCTGCATGGCGGCTCTCAAGTCTCAGTGAGCGGAATCTTCGTCCGCCCCGTAGAGGAAGATCTCCTCCAGGGGCCGGCCGAAGAGCCGCGCGATGTTGAAGGCGAGTTCCAGGCTCGGGTCGTACTTCTCCGTCTCCAGGGCGTTGATGGTCTGGCGCGAGACGTTGAGCCGCGCGGCGAGTTCCGCCTGGGTCCAGCGCTTCTCGGCGCGCAGCACGTGGATGCGGTTCTTCACTTGTAGCGGCAGAAGAGCGTGCAGCTGACCGCGCCCCACACGATGTCGATGACCACGAAGGTCCACCAGGCGGGGATGTGGGGGAAGGCGGCGAAGTCCTCCAGGAAGCCGTAGGTCAGGGTCAGGAAGGCCGTGACCCCGGCGGCCGCGGACAGGGCCGTGAGATGCACCCGGCGCTGGAGCTCGTCGGCCCGGGTCAGGAACAGGTACAGGCACCACATCACCCAGATCACCGGCAGGGTGGGCAGGAGGGCCAGGACCACGTGCAGGGGGACCGACGCGGTGGCCCTGATGATCTTTACGCAGACGAGCAGGGACACGACGTACAGGCCCATGGCCACGAAGGCGTGGCGGCGGTAATGCGTCTGAGCGGCGTCCGGGGACATGGGGGTAGGGGTTTTCATGGGCATGGAATGTACAACTCGTTTTACATTGTGTCAAGTAATATTGACATTTTGTCAAAAGTACGCGACATTATAGACACCTCCGCCGCGCCCTTCAGGGGGCCCGAGGAGGCCGGTATCCTTGGGCATCCGGGGGTTCGAATGCCACGCGTCATCCACTTCGAGATCCATGCCGATGAGCCGGAACGGGCCATCCGCTTCTACCACTCGGTCTTCGGCTGGGAGTTCGTGAAGTTCCCCAACGGCATCACCGACTACTGGGTGGTGAAGACCGGGGAATCCAACCAGCCGGGCATCGACGGCGGCCTCTTGCGCCGCGACGTGGCCTTCGAGGGCGTGGGCATCACCGCCTACGTCTGCACCATCGCGGTCTCGGATCTCGAGGTCTACCTCATGAAGGTCACCACCAGCGGCGGCCAGCTCGCCATCCCGCGCATGGCCGTGCCCGGCATCGGCTGGCTCGCCTACTGCAAGGACACCGAGGGCAATACGTTCGGCATGATGCAGGCGGATGCTGCGGCAAAATAATGGCTTCTGTCGATAGAACAAATAATGAAATTAAAATATCCGGCAGTTACGGAACAAGAGACTTAAGTCGGGTATTAGCTACTCTTCACAACCTGACATCGAAGCTCGGATATTCAGAAATAATTTTGAATTTCTCCGATTGCGACACAGCTTATTCCTCTGACATGGTTGGCCTATGTGCGCAGG
>DASUBN010000285.1:0-5771 GCA_035763245.1 Gammaproteobacteria bacterium
TGCATGAAAACTTCGGAGTTCGCCTGATAGATAGCGATCATCATCTGATTCAGGGTCACGCCGTCGGGACGCACCTGTTTGGCGATGCTGGAGAGCGTCTCGCCGCGATGAATCGGGCCGTAATTAGCGCCAAGCGCCCGCTGAGCGGGCGCCGTTTCGACCGCGGGAGCCGGCGCCGGAGGCGGAGATGCCGCCGGTTGTGGCGCAGATTCAGCGGGTGGCGGCACCGCCGCGACGCTGGCCTCAGGTTGCACCGGGGCCGGCGTTTCGACGGGGGAAGGGGTAGGCACGGCGACGGGGACCGGCGCGCTCACGGGTGTCGGAGCGGCGGCGACCGGAGCCGGTGCGGCGGTGGCGGCAGCCGGAACCGGCGCGGCTTCGGGTTTCGGCGCGCTGGCGGTTTGGAAGGTCGGTGGGTTGAGCAGCACCGTGTACTCACGGATCAGCTCGCCGTTGTTCCAGTTGGCGTCGATGAGGAAATCGAGGAACGGCTCGCGCACCGGCTGGCTGCTGGTGATATGCACGTAGGCAGTGCCATCTGCGTTGCGCACCACCACGAATTGCAGCTCGCTCAATATCTCGGGATGGTCGAGACCCGCCTGGGTGAACTGGGCGAGGCTCGCGAGCTTCACATCGAGACTGTCCAGCTCATCGCTGGTGGCGCCCACCACCTGGATATCAGCGCTGAATTTGTCATTGAGCGCGGAGTTGAGCTTGATTTCCCCTAAGCCCAGGGCCTGCGCCACGCCGGGCAGTGCCCCTAAAGCCAAGGAAAGAATCAATGCCAGCTTCTTGCTCATATTTCTCCCCCAACCCTACCGCTCCCCTGGGTTGACCCCGGGGCCAAGTATTGTCGCCTCAAGCTAAGAACGCTCTTTACAATGATGGGCTAACTATAGCTTATAAATAGGTTTTCACCAATAACTCAGCTATCTGGACGGCATTCAGGGCGGCCCCCTTCCTGACGTTGTCAGACACCACCCAGAGGTCCAGACCTCGGGGGTGGGTCAGGTCCTCCCGGATACGGCCCACGAAGACCCCATCCTTCCGGGCAGCCTCGGTCACAGCCGTTGGGTAGCCGCCGGGCTTACGGTCGTCCACCACCACAACCCCTGGGGCCTTAGACAGCAAGACCCGCGCGGCCGCGGCGCTGAGTTTCTCCCGGGTCTCGAGGTGGATAGCCTCGGAATGGCCGTAGAACACAGGCACCCGGACGGCGGTGGCATTTACCTTAATCTCGGGGTCCCCCAGGATCTTCTGGGTCTCCCAGACCATCTTCATCTCCTCCCGGGTATAGCCGTTCTCCTGGAACTCGTCTACCTGGGGCAGCACATTGAAGGCGATCTGGCGGGGGAACTTGCCCCCCTTCTCCAGGGGCTTGCCGTTGAGCAGCAGGGCCGTCTCCCGGGCGAGCTGTTCGATGCCGCTGCGGCCGGCGCCGGACACCGCCTGGTAGGTGGCGACGTTGATGCGCTCGATGCCCACCGCGTCGTGGATGGGCTTCAAGGCCACCACCATCTGGATGGTGCTGCAGTTCGGGTTGGCGATGATGCCGCGTGTCTTGTACTGGGCGATGGCCTCGGGGTTCACCTCCGGCACCACCAATGGGACATCGGGCTCGTAGCGGAAACGCGAGGTGTTATCCACGACCACGCAGCCGGCAGCCACGGCCTTGGGTGCATATACCGCCGACACCGCTGCCCCCGGTGAGAACAGCCCGAGTTGTACTCGGCTGAAATCGAACTGGGCGAGTTCCTTAACTTTGAGTTCGCCGCCGGCAAAGGGCAGGCGTTCACCCACGGAACGCTCGCTGGCCAGGGCATAGACCTGACCCACCGGGAAACGGCGTTCCGCCAGGATCTCGAGCATCGCGGTGCCCACGGCACCGGTCGCTCCCGCCACGGCCACGTCAAACGTCTTCAAGGGGACTCCAGGAGATGGTTCGGGGCAGCCCGCCCCGTGGCGTCGCATTCTAGCAGTTGCCACCCGAGCGGACTCACAGACAGGCATGCGCCCGGCACACAACCCGATCAGGACGCGGAGGGCGGGATGGGCTTGAGCGGCGGCATCACGCCCGCGTTCTGGCCACGATGGCGCAGCGCATGGTCCATGAGTGTGAGCGCCAGCATGGCCTCGGCGATGGGCACCGCCCGGATGCCGACGCAGGGATCATGGCGGCCGTGCACGCTTACCTCCGTCACGCCACCGTGCACGTCCAGGCTCTGTACCGGCAGGCGGACGCTGGAAGCGGGCTTGAGGGCCAAGCTCACCACCACGTCCTGGCCGGTGGAGATGCCGCCCAGGCTGCCGCCGGCGTTATTGGAACGGAAACCCTGCGGGGTCATCTCGTCCCGGTGCTCGCTGCCCTTCTGGGTCACGGCGGCGAAACCGGCGCCGATCTCCACACCCTTCACGGCATTGATGCCCATCATGGCGTGGGCCAGATCCGCGTCGAGTTTGTCGAATACAGGTTCGCCCCAACCTGGCGGCACATTCCGGGCGCGCACCGTCACCCGCGCACCGATGGAATCGCCGGACTTGCGCAGTGCGTCCACATAACTCTCCAATTCCGCCACCCGGGCGGGCTCGGCGCAAAAGAAGGGGTTGGCGTCCACCGCAGAGACGTCCTTCGCCTCAAGCACCAAGGGGCCTAGCTGTGCCAGCCAGCCCTCGATCACGACGCTGAAGTGCTCGCGCAGATATTTACGCGCGATGCCACCGGCCGCCACGCGCATCACCGTCTCCCGGGCCGAGGCGCGTCCGCCGCCGCGGTGGTCGCGGCGCCCATACTTCATCAGATAAGCGTAGTCCGCATGCCCAGGACGGAACGCATCCTTGATGGTCTCGTAATCCTTCGGGCGCGCGTCGGTGTTCTCGATCAGCAATCCGATGGGCGTGCCGGTGGTGCGGCCTTCGAACACGCCGGAGAGGATCCTGACCGCATCCGCCTCATGGCGCTGGGAGGTGTGACGCGAGGTGCCGGTGCGACGCCGGTCCACGTCGCGCTGGATATCGGCTTCGGCGAGCTCTAGCCCCGGCGGGCATCCGTCCACGATGCAGCCCAGCGCCGGCCCATGGCTCTCGCCGAAGGTAGTTACGCTGAACAGCCTTCCGAACGTGTTACCGGCCACGCTGGGACCGCTTGCGCGGCTCGTTCATGGCCGCGAGCTGGGCGGCGCTGAGCAGGAATACCTCCGCCTGGCCGCGCTCGAACTCGAGCCAGGTGAAGGGCGCTTCGGGATAGGCTTCCTCCAGCGCCCAACGGCTGTTGCCGACCTCCACCACCAGGATGCCGTCCTCGGCCAGGTAGCCACCGGCGTAACGCAGGATGCGACGCACGATGTCGAGGCCATCCTGGCCGGCGGCGAGACCCAGCTTCGGCTCATGCTTGTGCTCATCCGGAAGCGTCGCCATGTCCTCGGCGTCCACGTAGGGCGGGTTGCTGACGATGATGTCGTAGGGTGCGGGCGGCAATCCGTCGAAGACGTCAGCCTTGTGCAGCAGCACCCGGTCGGCCACGTGCAGCTTATCCACGTTGATGCGCGCCACCTCCAGGGCATCGGCCGAAAGGTCGCTGGCGTCCACGGCGGCGTCAGGGAAGGCGTAGGCGCAGGCGATGGCGATGCAGCCGCTGCCGGTGCAGAGGTCCAACACCCGGCTGACCCGGTCTGCCTCGATCCAGGGCTCGAACCCTGCCTCGATCAGCTCGCCGATGGGTGAGCGCGGCACCAGCACCCGCTCGTCCACGTAGAAATCCAGGCCCGCGAAGCGCGCCCGGTTGGTGATATAGGCGTAGGGCTTGCGCTCCTCCACCCGGCGGCGCAGCAGGGAGTATGCCGCCTGCTTCTCGGCGTCCGTGAGCCGCCCATCCAGCAACCAGGGCGGAATATCATGGTCAAGACTTAACGCATGCAGCACCAGGTTCAGCGCCTCGTCCACGGCGTTGGCGGTGCCGTGCTCGAAGTGCAGCCCGGCACGATTGAACGCGCTCGCACCCCAGCGGACGAAATCCTTGGAGGTCTCAAGACGCGCGCTGATGTCCTCGAACTTTTCCAGCATTCCCCACCTCGTGATGCGCCTATCATAAAGGAGTCGGGCGAGGCGCCGCCAACGCTGTGGCATAATCCGCGCATGAAGTGGAAGGCATTCCTGCCCTATGCGGGCCTGATGCTCATGGCGCTCGCCGTCGGCGTGCTCGCGAGCTACCTCACCTTCGGCAGTCGCCCCATCGAACGCCCGCGCACCGACGCCCTGCTGCTGCACGACCCCCGTCCGTTGCCGGACTTCAGCCTCATCGATACCGGCGGCGCCGGTTTCACCCGCACCCAGCTCATGGGCCATTGGAGCCTCCTCTACTTCGGCTATACCCATTGCCCGGACGCCTGCCCCACCACCCTTGCGGCGCTCAACCGGATGGTGCGGCTCCTGGACAAGCTGCCGGCGACCAGGCGCCCGCACGTCTACTTCATATCGGTGGACCCGAAGCGCGACGACCCTAAGCTGCTCAAGACCTACGCCGCCTACTTCAACCCCGGCTTCACCGGCCTGACCGGCGCCCTGCCCAATCTCAAGGTCTTGACCGCCCCCCTCGGCGCGGACTTCTCCTACGGCAAACCCGACAAGAAGGGCGACTACGCCGTCGTCCACTCCACCATGGTGGTGCTGGTGGATCCCGAGGCCGAGGAGATGGCATTGTTCACACCGCCCCTGGATCCGAAGCGCATGGCCGCCGATTACGCGAACATCCTCCGCTACTACGGGGAACTACAATCGTGATGCACCGCTTATTCCCGCTGCTCGCCCTGTGCGCCTGCCAGTTGGCGCCGGCCGCGCTCGCTGATGGCCCCAGCACACGCGTCAGCCACGTGTGGATCCGTCAAGCGCCGCCGGGCGTGGACGTGATGGCGGGTTATTTCACCTTGGAGAACCTCACCGCCAGGCCGCTGGATCTCACGAGCGTCATCAGCCCCGACTTCGGTTCAGTGATGATGCATGCGAGCGTGGTGAAGGGCGACCAGGAGAGCATGGTGGAGATGCCGAAGATCACCCTGCCCGCCCACGGCAGCGTCGAATTCAAGCCGGGCGGCTACCATCTGATGCTCATGGAGCCCAAGAAGAACCTCTATGCGGGGGACATGGTATCCCTCACCCTCTCCTTCTCCGACGGCTCACAGCTCGCCATCCTGGCATACGTGCGCCGCGATCCGCCCTTGGATTGAACAAGGTGGAGACCGGAGCCTCCGCCGCCGACCGCCTCAAGGCCTGGCTGCAATATCCGCTGCCGCACCATCTCATCTCGCGCCTCACCCACGGACTCACGCGCATCGAGTCGCCTGCACTCAAGGACTGGGCCATCCGGGACTTCGTGCGCCGTTTCGGGGTGGACATGAGCGAGGCGGCAGAACCCGACACCCGCACCTACAAGACCTTCAACGCCTTCTTCACTCGCAGCCTGAAACCCGGCGCACGCCCCATCGCCGCGGCGAAGGAGGCGGTCGCCTGCCCCGTGGACGGCGCCGTGAGTCAGCTGGGCGGCATCGAGGACGGCCGCATCTTCCAGGCCAAGGGCCAGAGCTACACCACCCTCGAACTGCTGGGCGGCGACGCGGAGGAAGCGGCCCGCTATGCGGGCGGGAGCTTCTCCACCCTCTACCTCTCGCCCAAGGATTACCACCGCATCCACATGCCGCTCGCCGGCAGCCTGCGCCGCATGCTGCACGTGCCCGGCCGATTGTTCAGCGTGAACCCGCCCACCACCCGCGCCGTGCCAC
>DASUBN010000286.1:0-4115 GCA_035763245.1 Gammaproteobacteria bacterium
CATCCTTGTCCCACTGGATGACGGTGCGGCCTTGCATGGTGGCGTTCTCGATGGGCACGAGCCGGCTCAAGGGGGTGTCGGAGATGACAAACCCGCCCACATGTTGCGACAGGTGCCGCGGGAAATGAATGAGGGTGGCCACGAGTTCCGCCAAGAGGCGCAGCAACGGGCTTTCGGGGTCGAGGCCCGCTTCGCAGACCTTGGCCGCCGTGACCCCGTCGCCGTCCCACCACTGGAAGGCTTCCGCGAGCCGGTCTGCCTGTAGCGCGGTCAACCCCAAGGCCTTGGCTACGTCGCGCACCGCGCTGCGGGGCTGATAGGTGATGAGCGTGGCGGTGATGGCGGCGCGCTCGCGGCCGTATTTTTCGTAGACGTACTGGATGACTTCCTCGCGCCGCTGGTGCTCGAAGTCCACGTCGATGTCCGGCGGCTCGTGGCGTTCCTTGGAGATGAAGCGCTCGAACAAGAGGTTCATCCGAACCGGGTCGAGCTCGGTGATGCCGAGGCAATAGCACACGGCGGAGTTCGCCGCCGAGCCGCGGCCCTGGCAGAGGATGTCGCGGGAGCGGGCGTAGCGCACCAAATCATGCACCGTGAGGAAATAGGCCTCGTAGCGCAACTCCGCGATGAGCGCGAGCTCGCGTTCGATCTGCTGCCGCGCCTTGTCGGGAACACCCCCCGGCCAACGCCGCTGTATCCCTTCTTCGGTGAGCATCCGCAACCACGTAGTGGGATCATGCCCTGCTGGCACAAGTTCCCTCGGGTACTGGTAGCGGAGTTCGTCGAGGGAAAAACGGCAGCGCTCCGCCACGGCGAGGGTCTCCGCCAAGAGTTCCGCGGGATAGAGCCGCGCCAGGCGCTCGCGGCTGCGCAGATGGCGCTCGCCGTTGGGGAAGAGTGCACCGCGTGCTTCCAGCAGCGACTTCTTCAGTCGGATGGCCGTGAGCGTGTCCTGCAGCTTGCGGCGGTCGTGCACGTGCATGTGCACGTCACCCGCCGCAACGAGCGGCAGTCTCAGCCGTCGGAGCGCGGCGAGGCGCTCCCGGTCGTCGCCGTCGAGATGCAGCTCCACCGCCGCCCAACTCCGACCAGGGAAAGTCTCGCGCAGCCACTCTGCCTTGGCGGCATCGCCATCCTCGTCGGGTATCCACAGGACCAGGCAATGTGGCAGGCCGCCGGCAAAATCCTCGCGGTCCAAGCGATAACTACCTTTCTCCGCCTGCCGCCGCCCATGGGTGATAAGTCCGCAGAGATCGCCATAACCTTCTGCGTCCGCTGCCAAGGCCACGAGACGGATGCCGTCCGTGAGCCGGAACTCGCTGCCGAAGATGAGCTTGATGCCCAGGTCTTTGGCGGCGAGATGGGCGCGCACCACTCCGGCCATGGAGCACTCGTCGGTGAGAGCGAGCGCGCGGTAGCCGAGCGCGGCGGCGCGGGTGACGAGTTCCGCCGGATGGGAGGCGCCTCGTAGGAAGCTGAAGTTGCTGAGGCAATGTAGTTCGGCATACTCGGGGGCGCTCATGCGAAGTACCCGTGCAGGAACCAGCGGCGGCGCTCGCGAAATATCCATAAGCGTTCGCCGCGGCCCGAGAGCGCTTGGTAGTAATCCCGTTTCCAGGTCTCTCCTTCCCACCAGCCGCCTTCGATGCGTTCCGGCCCTTGGGACAGGACGAGCTCCCCGCCGCGGTGATACGGCCGTCCGTCCACGGACGCGAGGGGTGACGGTGGGGACAGAAGTTGCAGCGGCCGCGACGGCGGGAGGCGCGGCTCATACCAAGCTGAGCCGGGTTCGACGGGGCTCGACGCGTGCTCAGGGCGCGCATCCTGGGTGGCGCCGACACCGAATACCCGGCGCCGGCCGAGGCGGGCGCGCAGCAGATCTACCAGTTCAGCGGCGGATCCGTCGGTGTCACCGTCGGTGCCGGGCAGATGCGAGGTGCGGGCGACATAAGGTTTGATACGGCCTCCCATCAGCACAAGCTCGTGGGCCGGAGCGGCGAGGGCAAGGCCCTGCAGGTGATTGCGTACCAAGGTCTGCCAGTGGGCGAAGTTCCGGTGGGGCCGGGCGCTCCCCACGGTGATGGTCGTGGGAGCCTGACGCCAGTGCCGGAACGAGAGGCGCACCCGGTCCACGGCCGCGTCCCGCGCGCGGAGTTCCCGGCAGAATTCATCCAGCATGAACTCCACGTAAGGCAGGAGCACCGGTATGGAGTCGAGCTCTCCCGGTAATTCGCGGGTGTAGCGGATACCGCCGGGCGTCCGCCAGGTCGTGCGGAGATCGGGGAGGCGGCCGGTGGCGCGATCCAGTAGCGAGAGGAGATCCCTGCCGAACCTCCCGGCGAGTCCATCGCGGGGCAGGCGGAACAGATCCATCAGATGCCGGACGCCGAGCCGGTCGAAGGCATCCAGGGTCTCGGGGGTACAGGGGATGATATGCACCGGAAGCCTGCCCAGGACACTGCGCAGCTCCTCGGGTTGGGTGATCGCGAGGTCCTGGCCGGCCCGCGCCAGCCATGAGGCGGCGAGCGGCACGGGAGCGAGGGCGGTGAGAGCGGTGATGCCATGGCGCTGGAATGCTTCCCGGACGCAGGCACCGATGCGGGTGACGCCGCCGAAGAGGTGTGCGCTGCCCGCCACTTCCAACAGCAGGCCATCGGGCGGTTCGAGGCTCACGTTGGGGGTGTAGCCTTGCGCGGCGCCGGCGAGTTTCTGCAGTATCAACTGTTCTCGGGCAGCATCTCGTATCAAGAAGCGCAGCATGGGCGCGAGGGCGAGCGCTGCCTGCGGCGTTTGTCCAGAGTGCACGCCGAGGCGCGCGGCACCCTCTGTGCAGTCCAGCACCCGGATGTTCCGCCCCTCACCGGCGCTTACTGCCGTCGCGCATGTATCCGCCGGTGCGATCGCCAACGCCTCCAGTGTCAGGCGCGGGCAATGTACTGCTAGCCACAACCGCTCGGGGGCCGCATGAGGGCGGGCGAAAGGTGCTGGTGCGGGCCGCAGCCGCGGTTCCTCGGGGAAGAGCGGCAGCGATAGCGGGCGCGCCATGAGCGGTAAGCAGCTCTCGGGACGTACAGCTCAGTGGCCGTGCGTGGAGAGATCGAGGGTCAGCGTGCGGGGCGGGTGAGCGCTGTGCTTGAGGATGGAGATGCAGCGCCGGTTAGAACCTGGTTCGCCCCGCACCCGGATGCGCAGAGCGGCGGGGGAAGGGGTATGGGCCGCCGATTCAGGACGCAGAAGGAAGGTGACGGCATCGCCGCCCGCTGCGGCAAGCTTAAGGCGGCGCAGCAGGGTATCTCCGAGCGTCCGCGATGTGGCGACCAGCACCACCGCGCAGACACCGCTACGTAGGCACTGCTCCGCGGCCCACAAGCGCTCGCGGGAATCCCCCGTGTCAATCACTAGCAGGCGGTGGAGTTCCAAGCCGGCTTGGAGCAGGGCCGGTGCATAGGGCTCGGATCCTTCCGGCAGCCAAGCGACGGTTTTACCCGCACGGGTGCAGGCGGCGAGGGCGGGAAGCAGCAGGGAGCATTCCCCCATGCCCTGTCCGGTACTGAGAATTTCCACCAGGGTTGCTACGGGCCAACCGCCGCCGAGGGCGGCATCGAGGTCCCGGTAGGCGGTGGGAATGGGAGATTGTGCAGGCTTGGCCTGTCGCCCGGTCCAGATGCGCGTCGGGTAACGGGAAAGCAGTTCTGTCAGGCTCGCCGCAGCCATAGGGATATAGAAGGGGGGTGGTGTGGATACTGTATTTTTATACAGTATCCATACCAAGGGGTCAAGAGCGAGGTTGGTTTTTGCTTATTTCATTTGGTATTCAACGAATTAAATCTTCTCTATTAGGTGACTGCGGGTCATCACAGCAGTCCCGCGTAGCGGAACACGGCCATGCACAGCACCGTCAGGCCCAGTAGGCCGGCCATGACGCGCGCCGCCAAAGCCACGCGCCGCTGTAGGGCCGTCATCTGCCGGTTCTTCTCGTCGGCAGCGAGGTCCTTGGTGGCGAGCAGGGTTGCGAGCTTGCGACCCGAGGGCATGCTGACGGCGAGCGCCACCAGGAAGGCCAGGATCGCGGCCGCGGCGCCCACGCCGAGGACGATGCCGCTGGGTGAGTTGTC
>DASUBN010000287.1:0-4176 GCA_035763245.1 Gammaproteobacteria bacterium
TCTTGAGCGCGGCCACGACCCCGGCCACGTGCATGGCCGAGGAACCCATGTCGGTGCCGCGGCGCCCGGCGCCGAGGTCGAGGTGCACGTTGGTGATTCTTATCTGTTTGGCGGACATGAATGAAGACCGTGTGGCTTGAGACGCGGGAAAAGGCCTGAAAAGCAGGCTCAAGATTGTATCACGGGGCCCGTTTGCGCCGCCCGCGGCCCGAGTGCGTATTGACACTGCGGGTGGGCGCGGGTCAACTGGGCGCGGGGTAAACGAGGATTCCGTCATGCTTTTCAAGATCGAAGGGCTGCTCAGCACCGACGAGGTCGCGCGCATCCGCGCCGCGCTCAATGACGTCAAGTTCGTGGACGGCCGCGCCACCGCCGGCGACGCGGTGCGCGACGTGAAGAACAACCTGCAGGCCCCGGCCGGCGAGGCCGGGCTCGACGAAGCGCGCCAACTCGTCGCCACCGCGCTGCTGCGCAGCGAAGCATTCAATCAACGCGCGCTGCCGCGCCGCCTCCTGCCCGCCATGTTCAACCGCTACGATCCCGGCATGCAGTACGGCGGCCACGTGGACAACGCCATCATGGGCGGCATGGACCCGCTGCGCGCCGACGTCTCCGTCACCGTGTTCCTGAGCGAGCCCGGCGAATACGAGGGCGGGGCGCTCGTCGTCAACAGCGACGGCGAGGCGCGCCCGGTGCGCATGGCCGGCGGCGGCGCCGTGATCTACGACGCCACCACCATCCATCGGGTCGAACCCGTCACCCGCGGCAGCCGCCTCGCCGCCGTCGTCTGGTGCCAGAGCTTCGTGCGCGACCAGGCGCGGCGCGAGATCCTGCAGGAACTCGCCGAACTGGCGCGCTGGGCCCGTGGAGTGGCTCCCGGCTCCCAGGAAGCCATGAAAGTGAGCAAGGTAAGAGCCAACCTCATGCGCATGTGGGCGGAGCTATAATAAAAGCGGATCTTTTGCCGTCTGGCGTCGTTGCGGACGTGCTCGAGATGCTCATGTACTGTCGAGTACATTCCTCTCTCTCGCACTCCCGCGCCTAGCCAGCCGCCAAAATCTCTCGTTTTTATGCGCCTGCGCCCCGTCATCCCGGGTGCGACGCCTTTGAAGCCGCGCCAGGCGGCGAAAGGACGGCGACATGAGTCTTCCCTATAGAAACCTGCCCCTGAGTCTCGTGCGCGGCGGCGCCAAGCTCGTGCGCTCCGCCCACGAGCTTCCCACCGAGGTCACCCCCGCGAGCCCCGCGTTCGACGCCATGACGGACCTGCGGCACGTCACCCCCGCCACCATCGAGCTCGACGCCTCCCTGAACAAGGCCGAGGAGCGCATGAAGCACACCCAGGTGCGGCTCCTGTTCGTGCTGGACGAGGCCCGTCACCTGCTCGGGCTCGTCACCCTGAACGACATCCACGGCGAGCGCCCCCTGCGCGTGCAACGCGAGCTCGGCGTGACCCATGCTGAACTCAGGATCAAGGACATCATGACCCCCGTCGGCAAGCTCGAGACCCTGTCCATGCGCGACGTGGAGGACGCGCGCATCGGCGACATCATCCTCACCCTCAAGCGCAGCGGCCGCCAGCACATGCTCGTGGTGGAGCGCACCGCGGAAGGCGACGCCATCCGCGGTATCTTCTCCAGCACCCGCATCGGCCGCCAGCTCGGTACCCGGGTGGACACCAGCGGCATCGCTTATACGTTCGCGGAGTTGGAAGCGGCGCTGACCCACTGAGCGGCGCATACCGGGTATCATTGACGCCCGCATTACGCGGGCGTCTTGATTCCCGGAGCAGCGAGATGTGGGGTTTGATCCTCGGCGCCGTCATGATCAGCTTCTCGGCGGTGTTCGTGAAGCTCGTCACCGTGCCGCCCACCGCCAGCGGTTTCTACCGCGTCTTCTTCGGCGGCCTCATCCTGCTCGGCGTCATGCTGTTCCGGCGCGAGAGCCTTTGGCTCAAGCCGCGCGTCTTCGGGCTGCTCTGCCTCGCCGCCTTCTTCTTCGCCCTGGATCTCTTCCTCTGGCACCGCAGCATCCTCTACGTGGGGCCCGGGGTCGCGACCCTGCTCGCCAACTTCCAGGTGTTCGTGCTCGCCGGCGTCGGCGTGGTGTTCCTGGGCGAGCGGCTCACGCTGCCCCAGTGGGCCGCCATCCTGCTCGCCATGGCGGGCCTGGCCCTGCTCGTGGGGGCGGACTGGGCGCACCTGCCGCCGCTCTACCACTACGGCGTCATCCTGGCCCTGCTCGCGGCCGTGAGCTATGCGGGTTATCTCCTCGCCCTGCGCAGCACCCGGGGCGGGGGCGGCGGCTCCTCCTACGCCGCCATCACCGTGGTGTCCCTGGCCACTGCCGTCATGCTGGCGGCCACCATGCTGGTGGAGGGGGTCTCCTTCGCCATCCCCAGCTGGAGCGATGCCTTCTGGCTCGTGCTCTACGGCCTCGTGCCCCAGGTCCTGGGCTGGGTGCTCATCTCCAACAGCATGAGCAGCGTGGGCGCCTCCCAGGTGGGACTGATCCTGCTCTTGCAGCCGGCCTGTGCCTTTATCTGGGACGGTGTATTTTTCAACCGGCGGTTTACAGTTATTGAGTTGACTGGGGCAGGGATTACGCTGCTCGCTATCTATTTAGGTACTCTTCGCGCCGCCGGTCGAAAATCGTCTTAGAAGCTACTGCGCCAGGCATAGCATCGTCTGTAGCAGGATGCGTACGTGCCGCGGAGCATAGGGATGTGTGGGAGCGGCGGGCGGGAGGCTCGCAGTGCTGGTACTGGGGACGAAGCGACTGGGTGACTGCGTCACCTTCCCCGCTGCACATCCATGTGCAGCGGGCAGGTCTAGCCTGCGCTTTCCTGCGCAGGCGTCCGCGGCATGCTGCGGACTCGCTCGCGACGCTTCTAGGACGATTATTAAGAAATGACCTCAAGCCGTTTTGGGAGCAGCTCGATGTCGAGCTTCGTCGGCCCGGTGTAGTGCAGCTCCCCGTCCGCGTGGACGGGCAGCGGCTCGTCGGATTCCACCGTGAGCTGCGCGGTGCGGAACTTGATGACTTTCGGATGCTGCATGTGTCGGCCCTTCAGCACCTCGGGCAGGAGCTGCAGGATGCCGAGCCGTCCCATGCCCTGGGCCACCACCACGTCGAAGAGTCCGTCGTCGATCTCCGCGTCCGGCGCCATCACGAAGGCGCCGCCTTCCACCTTGCCGTTGTTCACCGTGAGCAGGGTGATGTCCGTGGTGAACTCCTTGCCGTCATGGCGCACCTTCACCTTGGGCCGCGAGTGTTTCAGGATCAGGATCTTGGCCAGCGCGAGTCCGTAGACCGCGTTGCCCCGGAGCCAGCGGATGGCGTTGGCCTCCAGGGCCACCTGGGCGTCGAAGCCGACACCCAGGCCGTTCGCGAAGTAATAGTCGTTGCAGCGGCCCGCGTCCACGCGCCGGGTCTGCCCCCGCGCGATGCGCCAGCAGGCCTCGCGCCAATCGGTGCTGGGGGCGAGCATCTTGGCGAAGTCGTTGCCCGTCCCCACGGGGATCACCCCGAGCGGCGCGCCGCCGCCGGCCTTGAGCCAGCCGTTCACCGCCTCGTGCACCGTGCCGTCGCCCCCGGCGGCGATCACCACCGGCGGCTTTTCCTTGAGCGCCGCGCGCACCTTGGCTTCCACGTCGCCCTGGGCGGTGCTGTTCAGGATGCGCACCGGCACGCCGAGTTCCGCGAGATAGCGGCCCACGGCCGGGCCGAGTTCGCGCCCGAGACCGCGACCGGCCTCTGGATTCACCACCAACACAGCACGGGAAGTCATTGCTAGATGCCCACCCCTCAAGGAGCGGCTAGCTTACTGGATTGCAGCCGCGTGTCACGCGGCTTCGAGGCGGGAGTCTTAGCGCTTGCGGCTCTTGTGCTGCCCGTTGGAGACGCCATAGGAGCCCTCTTCCATCATGTTCGCCACGCTGGCGAGCGCGCGGCGGATCACCGCCTGCTCCTCGGCCGACAGGCTCGCGAGCTTGGCGCCGAAGCGCTCCTGGATGGGGGAGGGGAGTTCCTGGGCCATCTGCTTCCCGTGGGTGGTGAGCGAGACCACCACCCGGCGCTTGTCCTCGGGGCGCCGCTCGCGGCTCACGAGCCCGCGCATCTCCAGCCGGTCGAGGATGCCGGTGAGGGTGGCGGGGCTCAAGGCCACCGCGAGGG
>DASUBN010000288.1:0-6021 GCA_035763245.1 Gammaproteobacteria bacterium
CCGGGCGCTGTGGGCCAGCAGCGGGATTATCAGCAAGGCCACGATGTTGATGATTTTGATCAGCGGATTGATCGCCGGACCCGCGGTGTCCTTATAGGGGTCGCCCACGGTGTCGCCGGTCACGGCCGCCTTGTGGGTGTCGGAGCCCTTGCCGCCGAAGTTGCCGTCCTCGATGTACTTCTTGGCGTTGTCCCAGGCGCCGCCGCCCGTGGTCATGGAGATGGCCACGAACAGGCCGGTGACGATGGTGCCGATGAGCACGCCGCCCAGGGCTTTCGGGCCCAGGATCACGCCCACCAGCACCGGCACCAGGATCGGCAGCAGCGAGGGGATGATCATCTCCTTGATGGCGGCACGGGTCAGCATGTCCACGGCGCGGGAGTAGTCCGGCTTGGCCTTGCCCTGCATGATGCCGGGGATCTCCTTGAACTGCCGACGTACCTCGTTCACCACCGAGCCCGCGGCGCGACCCACCGCTTCCATCGCCATGGCGCCGAAGAGGTAGGGCACGAGACCGCCGATGAACAGGCCGATGATGACCATGTGGTCGGAGAGGTCGAAGGCCGTCACGTTGCCCTGATTCTGGGCGCTCAGGGTATGGGTGTAGTCCGCAAACAGCACCAGGGCCGCGAGACCGGCGGAGCCGATGGCGTAACCCTTGGTCACCGCCTTGGTGGTGTTGCCCACCGCATCCAGCGGATCGGTGATGTTGCGCACTTCCTTCGGCAGGCCGGCCATCTCGGCGATGCCGCCGGCGTTGTCGGTGATGGGGCCGTAGGCATCGAGCGCCACGATCACGCCGGTCATGGAGAGCATCGCGGTGGCGGCCACCGCGATGCCGTACAGGCCCGCCAGGTTGAAGGCGCCGTAGATGCTGGCGCAGACCGCCAGCACCGGCAGCGCCGTGGCCTTCATGGAGATGCCGAGGCCGGCGATGATGTTGGTGGCGTGCCCCGTCTGGGAGGCGGAGGCCACGTGCCGCACCGGCCCGAACTGGGTGCCGGTGTAGTACTCGGTGATCCAGACGATCACGCCCGTGAGCAGGAGGCCGATCAGGGCGCAGCCGTAGAGGTTCATGGCGCTGGCGCCCATGAGCTGCTTGGTGATGGGATAGAACGCCGCAGCCGCCAGCACGCCCGCCACGATCACGCCCATGTAGAGCGCGTTCATGATCTTGCCGCCTTCCTTGGTCTTCACGAAGAAGGTGCCGATGATGGAGGCGACGATGGAGGCGCCGCCGAGCGCCAGCGGGTAGAGCGTGGCGTATTGACCATAGGTGGAGGCGAGCAGGCCGCCCAGCACCATGGTGGCCACCACGGTCACGGCGTAGGTCTCGAACAGGTCGGCCGCCATGCCGGCGCAGTCGCCCACGTTGTCGCCCACGTTGTCGGCGATCACCGCCGGATTGCGGGGGTCGTCCTCGGGGATGCCGGCTTCCACCTTGCCCACGAGGTCGGCGCCCACGTCTGCGCCCTTGGTGAAGATGCCTCCTCCCAAGCGCGCGAAGATGGAGATCAGCGAGCCACCGAAGGCCAGGCCCACGAGGGCGTGCAGCGCCGTGTCGGGATTGCTCAAGTGGCTCGCGACCAGGTAGTAGCCCGTCACGCCCAGGAGCCCCAGGCCCACCACCAGCATGCCGGTGATGGCGCCGCCGCGGAAGGCGACCGCGAGCGCCGCGTTCATGCCCTTGCGGGCGGCCTCTGCGGTGCGCACGTTGGCGCGCACCGAGATGTTCATGCCGATGTAGCCCGTGGCGCCGGATAGCACCGCACCGACGGCGAAGCCGACGGCGGTGTACCAGTTGAGGGCGAAGCCGATGGCCAGGAACAGCACCGCGCCGACCAGGCCGATGGTGGTGTACTGGCGGTTCAGGTAGGCGCGGGCGCCTTCCTGCACGGCTGCCGCGATCTCCTGCATGCGCTCGTTGCCGGCCGGTTGGGCCAGGATCCAGCGCACCGAGACGGCGCCGTACACGATCGCGAGGACTGCACAGCCCAGCGCGAACAACAGGTATTGATGGAACATCGAGACCTCCCTAAAGGCTCATGGATAATCGGCCGCGAGGCCGGTCGTTTTACAGCTTGAAATCGGTCTTGAGCTTGCGCTTCACCGCCAGGTTCTTGAGCCTGGCATAGTCGGGCACGCCGTTTTTGTAGGGCGGATAATCCTCTCCCTGGATGAGCGGCGCAAGGTAGCGGCGGCAGGCGGCGGTGATGCCGAAGCCGTCCGGGGTGATGAACTCCCGGGGCATGAACTTCTCCTTATTGGCCACCTCCGAGAGCTTCGCCACCTTGATGCCCCACTTATATGGTTTGGCGGACTTGCGGGCGATGGCGGGCATCACGGCGTTGTGGCCCTTCACGGCCAGCTCCACCGCGGCCTTGCCCACGGCGTAGGATTGCTCCACGTCCACCTTGCTCGCCACGTGACGGGCGGCGCGCTGCAGGTAGTCGGCCAGCGCCCAGTGGTACTTGTATTTGTGCTCCGCCTTCACCATGGCGGCCAAAGTCGGCGCCACGCCGCCAAGTTGGGCGTGGCCGAAGGCGTCGCGGGTGCCGGCTTCGGCGAGGAAGGTCCCGTCCGGGTTGCGCACCCCTTCGGAAGCCACCACCACGCAGTAGCCGTATTGCTCCACACATTCCTTCACGCGCGCCAGGAACGCGGCCTGGTCGAACTTGAGTTCCGGGAACAGGATGATGTGGGGCGCATCGCCGGGCCGTTCTGCCGCCAACCCACCGGCCGCCGCTATCCAACCCGCGTGGCGGCCCATGACCTCCAGGATGAACACCTTGGTGGAGGTCTTGGCCATGGAAGCCACATCGAGCGCGCATTCCTTGGTGGAGACCGCCACGTACTTCGCCACGGAGCCGAAGCCCGGACAGCAGTCGGTGATGGGCAGGTCGTTATCCACGGTCTTGGGCACGTGGATGGCCTGCAACGGGTAGCCGAGCTTCTCGGAGAGCTGGGACACCTTGAGGCAGGTGTCGGCGGAGTCCCCGCCGCCGTTATAGAAGAAGTAGCCGATGTCGTGCGCCTTGAACACCTCGATCAGGCGCTCGTACTGGGCGCGGTTCTCCTCCAGGCCTTTGAGCTTGTAGCGGCAAGAGCCGAAGGCGCCGCCGGGAGTGTGGCGCAGGGCGCGGATCGCGGCCGGACTCTCGCGGCTGGTGTCGATCAGGTCTTCCAGGAGCGCGCCGATGATGCCGTTGCGGCCGGCATAGACCTTGCCGATATGGCGCTTGTGCTTGCGGGCGGTCTCAATGATGCCGCAGGCGGAGGCGTTGATGACGGCGGTCACGCCGCCGGATTGGGCATAGAAGGCATTTCTTCTGGAAATCATCGTGTTATGCGCTCTTTTATATGGAAAACGCGAGCCGACATGGCCTGCCGCGGAGTGGGGATTCTAAACCGGGCCCGCCCCCGTAGACAGGCGTGCCGGATGTGATGGAGTTCACGGCGTCAGGCTCGGCCTACAAGATAAAAAGTATCCGATAACCGACGTTTTCCAGTAGAGTAACTCCGATAACAGCCGGCACTGGCTGGGGTTTTTCCGGGGCTAAAACAGGGGTTCCGGAGTCTGTAGAGACCGGCTTTTCGAGTTGAGCCGCATCTTGAGGGGAGAAATCCGTGAGAGGAAGCGTACTGGCTTTCGCGTCCGTAGCCTTCTGCATGTGCTTGCCGGCGGCGCAGCTCTTGGCAGCCCCTCCACCGGCGAGCCCTACAGCGCCGACACCTCCGCCGGTGACGCCCGGACAGGTCCAATCCACTCTGCACACTCAACCGCCGAAGCCGGCGAAGGCTGAGGCCGCGCCCATCAACCACGCGGCGGTCACTCCCTCGGGAGTGGCGCCCGGCGGCCCGGCGATCACGGTGCAGGGCTTCGCCATCCAAGGCAACAGCGCCATCCCCACCGAGGAACTGCAATCGCAGGTCGCCAGCTATGTGGGCAAGTCACTGACGCTGGCGGAACTCTACGACGTAGCCGACGTGCTGACCCGCTACTACCGAGGCAAGGGTTATGGCCTCGCCTACGTCTCGCTCCCGGCCCAGACCCTCAAGGGCGGTACCGTGAAGCTGCAGGTGATGGAAGGGCGCATCGGCAAGATCGCCATCCAGGGCAACGACCACACCCGCAGCGCCGTCTTTGAGAAGCGTGCCTCAGGCTTGGTGAGCGGTGACGTCTACACCGATGCCGCCGCGGAGCGGGCGGTGTTGCTCATGAACGATCTGCCGGGGGTGCAGGCCCGCGCCGTGTTGAGCCCAGGCGCGGCCTACGGCACCTCGGACGTGCTCTTCAACGTGGAGGAGACCCGCATGAGCGGAGATACCTCCATCGACGATTACGGGCGCAGCGTGATCGGCCGCTGGCGCTTCAACGCCGAGGCCAACATCAACAGCCTCACGGGCAGCGGCGACCAGCTCAACGCCGGCATCACCCATTCCGACGGCAACCGCCTCAACTTCGGCAAGCTGGCCTACGCGCTGCCGGTGGGGCCGGCCGGCGGCACGCTCACCACCTCCTACAACCGCGCCATCTACCACGGCATCTTCACGGCGCTGGGTGCGGTCGGACCCGGACTGCCGTTCAGCGGCAGCACCGAGAACGCAGTGATGATCTGGCAATATCCCTCCACCCGGACCGCCAGCCACAGCTTCTACTGGAACATGGGCCTGAGCTGGGACAACAGCCGCAGCCACGAACCGGGATTGGACTCCCTCACCACCAACATCCTGCTGCTGCAGATCGGCACCTTCTATACGCGCCAGTTCGGGGACCAGAGCAGCCTGAACATGTCCTGGACCCTGTGGACCAATGGCAAGCACTACGACCATAGCGTCTCGCTCAATAATGTGACCCGTGAGCGCGGCCGCACCGAGCTGGATACCAGCTACCAGCTGCCTTTCGCCGGCAACTGGTATTGGGTGGATCAGCTCAACCTCGCCTATTCGGCGAACACCCTGACCGACGCCGACAAGTTCAACCTGGGCGGCCCGGGCAGCGTGCTCGGCTACCAGTCCGCCGAGCAGCGTGGCGACAGCGGCTACTTCGTCTCCACCGAAGTGGAGCGGCAATTCTCCTGGGGGCCATATTGGCCCATGGTCTGGGGCCTGTTCCTGGACAACGGCAAGGTCTGGGACAAAGCCGGCACCCTCGGGGTGACGGGGGACAGCTCCCGCGGCATCTCCAGCGGCGGCCTCGACCTGCAGCTCCTGCCGTCCGCGGACGGGCTGAACGCCCGCCTGCAATGGGCCTATCCCATCGGCCGCCGGCCCAGCGACGGCGACAAGGGCGGGCACATCTGGTTCACCTTGGGCATGAATTTCTGACGAGATGAGTCGAAGCGACGAAACGCCGCTCCGGGCCGACCAGCGGTCGGAGCAGGGGGCGCCAATCCGGGCCCCCTTAAGGGCGCCGGAGCCCCATTGGGGGAGGGCGCGGGTAGTATGTCCTCACGGGGACATATCACGCACGGATGAATCCATCGAGCGGCCACCGGCCGTCATCTGAGGATCGAGCCATGATGCACCACAAACCTAGCCGCCATTCCCTGCTCGCTTCCCTGCGCTGGGCGCTGACCGAGATGCGACATCCGGCGCGACTCAGCACGCTCGGCCTGGGCGCCTTGGCGCCGCTCGCCGCGCTGGCGAACCCCACCGGCGGCCAGGTGGTGGGCGGCTCCGCCACCATCAGCACCCCTTCGGCCAACGGCACGGTGATCAACCAGAGCTCCCAGCGGGCCGCCATCAACTGGCAGCAGTTCTCGGTGGGGGCCAACCAGTACGTGCAGTTCGTGCAGCCGAACAGCTCCGCGGTGGTGCTGAACCGGGTGATCGGCAGCAACCCCTCGAGCATCTTCGGCAACATCACGGCCAACGGCCAGGTGTTCCTGGTGAACCCCAACGGCATCCTGTTCGCGCCGGGCGCGACCCTCGACGTGGCCGGTCTCGTGGCCAGCACCCAGGGCATCAGCAACGCCGATTTCATGGCGGGGCAATACAACTTCTCCAAGGCGGCGGACG
>DASUBN010000289.1:0-3020 GCA_035763245.1 Gammaproteobacteria bacterium
TCTGCCATCGCGAGCAGGCCGGTGAGGCTGTCAGTGAGCTGCCACCGCGATCGTGTCCGGCATCCGTCGGCGGGCGCCGAGCTTTCTGCGTGCGACGCCGCAATCAGCAGATGGGAGGAACGGATGCTCGGATTGATGGTCGTGATGGCGCAGGCAGGTGGCGGGAGCACTAGCGGCGCGAGGGTCTCGTATACGCCGGACTGGAGCTTGTTCAGCTCCGGGCAGCATCTGGTGCAGCAGGGGCTGAACCTGCTGGCGGCGCTGGGGCTGGCCTGCTGCGCGGGCTTTTTCATCTGGGGCGCGATCCTGGCCGCCGGGGGCGTGTCCAGCCAGATCCCCCACAACGTCGCCCGCGGCAAGCACCAGATGCTCGTCTCCGCCCTGTGCGCCCTGGGTGTGGGGATCGGCGCGCTGGTGGTCAACACCTTCTTCAGCGCCGGCACCGGCGCCTGACCCTTTCTCGTGCAGCGGTGGAGAGGAGCGAAGATGCATCGCGGCAGACACGCGCGTGCGGGATGGGGTGGCCTGTCCAAGCACTGGCCGCGGTTTCGCGGGCTGGTGCTGGTCGCCGTGGTTGGCTTGGCGGCTGGGGTGCTGATCGGCCGCGGGTTGCCCCGCGCGGAGCCGCCAGCCCCGGCGATCGGGGTCATCCAGGGGCCACAGCCGCCTGATTCCTGCGAAATGTGCGCCACCGAGGCGCGAGATGACCGTGTGGAGGTGAAAGGACTCCACCGCCGAGCCTGTCGCAGCAGGACGGCTGAAGCTGGGGGCAGCCCTTCTTGGAGGCCCAGGAAGCGGCGGGAGCAGCCCCGACGACGACAGGGCGGGCCGGTACCACCAGACGGCTCGGGCCTGGCTAGCAAGACGGGAAGGTGTAACGACGAGTGAACCAGTGGTTGAACCCCCGTAAGGGAATCACCGGCTCCAACCTGGTGGATGTGGGCCGGGATGCAGCGCACGCCAACCGTCTGCCCAGGCGGGAGGCGACTTCGGGCCGCGCTTTATTTTGGGTGTGGTCGAAGGCCACGGGGAAGGTCTGCGGCGTACCCGTGGCGATGCTGCCGGGGAAGAGCTGGGCACCGCCCCCGTCAAGCGGTCGTCTGGTGAACGTGGGAACCCTCCCGGGGCTGCCCTTCCTGCCGCGCGGCCGGCGCGGTGGCGGGCAGGCTGGCCGTCGGCTGGTGGCCTGGGGAGGGGACGGAGCCCTCGTAGTAGTCCGAGCACGCGAGAGGCGTGTACATGGCGAAGGGGGGCAGCGAGTTCGCAGCCTTGGAGCTGGCATGCCAGGAGGTCGCCGGTGAATACCGACGCGCCGTGGCCGACCGCTGAGCAGGCGGAGGCAAGGGTACTGGGAATCCAGGCCAAGCTGCACCGATGGGCCATCGACGAGCCTGCGCGGCGGTTTGATGACCTGTTCAACCTTGTCTGTGACCCGGCGTTTTTGCTGGTTGGGTGGCGCCGGGTGCGTGGGAACAAGGGCGCACGGACGGCCGGGGTGGATGGCCAGACGGCCTTCTACGTCGAGCGGGTCCGCGGCGAGGTGGCGTTCCTCGCCGACCTGCGGGCTGATTTGAAGGCCCGTCGGTTTGCGCCGTTGCCTGTACGGGAGCGGATGATCCCAAAGCCCGGCACGCAAAAGCGTCGCCGGCTTGGCATTCCGACCGTGCGGGATCGCGTGGTGCAGGCCGCGCTGAAGCTGGTGCTCGAGCCAATTTTTGAGGCGGATTTCAAGCCCTGCTCATATGGGTTTCGCCCCAATCGCCGCGCTCACGACGCGCTCGCCGAGATTCACCACTTCGCCACCGCTGGGTATGAGTGGGTGGTGGAGGGTGATATCGAGGCGTGCTTCGACTCCATCTCACACTGCGCATTATTAGCGCGGGTGCGAGCCCGGATCGGGGACAAGCGCGTGTTGGCGCTGGTCAAGGCGTTCTGCAAGGCCGGCATCCTCACCGAGGCCGGCGCCTTGCAAGACACGATCACCGGCACCCCACAGGGGGGTATCCTGTCACCCCTGCTCAGCAACATCGCCTTGTCGGTCCTTGACGAGCACTTCGCCAAGGCATGGCAGGCGATGGGCACGCCTTGGCAGCGCCGAACGCGCAAGCGCAAGGGACTGGCCCGCTACCGCCTGATCCGTTATGCGGACGATTTCGTGGTGATGGTGGCCGGCACCCGCACTGACGCCGAAGCGCTCAAGGCACAAGCAGCGGTCGTGCTCGCGCCGATGGGCTTGCGCCTGTCGGAGGCGAAAACCAGGATCACCCACATCGACGAGGGCCTCGACTTTTTGGGCTACCACGTGCAACGACACCAAAAGCGAGGCACGGCCAAACGATACGTCTACACCTACCCGTCCAAGAAAGCCCTTCAGGCAATCAAGGCGAAGGTGCGGACCATCAGCCGGCAAAACAGGAACCAACCGCTTGCGGTGCTGCTGCACCGGCTCAACCTGACATCGCGGGGCTGGTGCGGCTACTTCCGGTATGGGTGCTCGGCACGGACCTTCCGCTACCTGGGCCAGTTCACCTGGGAGCGGACCCTCAAGTGGCTCCGGCGAAAGCACCCCAACGCCACCTGGAAGCGACTCCGCCGCCGCTACCTGCCCGGTTGGCGGCCGACGGACGGCAGCGTGGAGCTGTTCAACCCCGAGAAGGTGGCGATCATCCGCTACCGCTACCGGGGCCAGACCATCCCCACGCCGTGGACACCCCAAGCAGCACCGGCAACGCGATAACCATCGGCATGGACTCGGGGAGAGCCCGGTGCCGGGACGACTGGCACGCCGGGTTCGGTGGGCGGGGACGGGAAGACCCACGGCCGAAAGACCGCAGGGCGTCCCGTCCTCGACCCAACTTTGTGGAGGCTCCATCGCTTGGAAGGCAGGATGGAGTCATGGCACACAACCGCAGTCCCAACCCCTCGCAGAAGCGCTACCCGCCTGAGCTGCATGAGCGGGCCGTCAGGATGGTCCTGGAGACCATCGAGCAGACCGGTGAGCGCCACGGCGTGATCGCCCG
>DASUBN010000290.1:0-6979 GCA_035763245.1 Gammaproteobacteria bacterium
GCTGGGGCGCGCACTCGCCCACCCGGCGCGGCCGCTGGTCGCCATCGTGGCCGGTTCTAAGGTCTCCACCAAGCTCACGGTGCTGGAATCCCTTACCAAGGTGGTGGATCAGCTCATCGTGGGCGGTGGCATCGCCAACACCTTCATCGCGGCTGCCGGCCACAAGGTCGGCAAGTCACTCTACGAGCCGGATCTGGTGCCCGAGGCCCGGCGCCTCACCCAGGCCGCCAAGGCCCGGGGTGGCGACATCCCGCTCCCTACCGACGTGGTGGTGGCCACCGAGTTCTCCGCCGGCGCAGAAGCCGATGTGCGCAAGGTCGAAGCCGTGGGTGCAGACGAGATGATCCTAGACATCGGTCCCGATACCGCCGAGGCCTTCGCCAAGCTGCTGCGTCAGGCCGGTACCATCGTCTGGAACGGTCCGGTGGGCGTGTTCGAGTTCGACCAGTTCGGCGAGGGCACCCGCGTGCTGGCGGAAGCCATCGCCGGCAGCAAGGCCTTCTCCATCGCCGGCGGCGGCGACACCCTGGCGGCGCTGGATAAGTACGGAGTAGCGGATCGCATCTCCTACGTGTCCACCGGCGGCGGTGCGTTCCTCGAGTTCCTCGAGGGCAAGACGCTCCCGGCGGTGGCCATGCTCGAAGCGCGCGCCGGTAATACCAGTTCCCGCAAGCAAGCCTGAGCACGTGAGTTCCGCCCGGCGGCGACGTCGCGATCCGCATCACGATGCATGCACGCGGGCGCATACCACTTCGGTACGCCGACCGGATGCGTTCCGGTGCTCGCCTTGATGCGGCTGCTTGGCGCATAATCAGCGCATGCCACGCAGAACAAAGATCGTCTCCACCCTGGGCCCCGCTACCGATTCTCCCGCCGTGATGGAAGCCATCGTCCGCGCCGGCGTGGACGTGGTGCGGTTGAACTTCTCCCACGGCACCCGCGAAGAGCACCAGCGCCGCGTGGACCTGGTGCGCAGCACTTCCGCCAAAGTGGGCAAGGACGTGGGCATCCTAGGCGATCTGCAGGGCCCTAAAATCCGCATCGAGAAGTTCAAGGACAAGAAAGTCACCCTCAAGGATGGCGAACCCTTCACCATCGATGCCAGTCTGCCGGACGACGGCGGCGACGCCACCCGTGTCGGCCTCACCTACAAGGATTTGCCCAAGGACGTGCACGTCGGTGATGTGCTGGTGCTGGGTGACGGTGAGGTCACGTTGCGCGTTGGTGAAGTCATCGGTCCGCGCATCGTCTGCACCGTGGAGACCGGCGGCGAAGTCTCGGACCACAAGGGCATCAACCGCCAGGGTGGCGGCCTCTCCGCCGGCGCCCTCACTGACAAGGATTTCCAGGATATCCGTCTTGCCGCGGAGTTCGGCGTGGATTACCTGGCGGTCTCCTTCCCGCGGGATGCTAAGGATATCGAGCAGACCCGCACCCTCTTGCACGCGGCCGGCTCCACCGCTGGCATCGTCGCCAAGATCGAGCGTGCCGAGGCCATCAAGAACCTGGACGAGATCATCCGCGCCTCCGATGCCGTGATGATCGCTCGCGGCGACCTGGCCGTGGAGATCGGTGACGCGGAGCTGCCGGGCGTGCAGAAGCACATCATCCACCGGGCGCGGGACCTCAACCGCACGGTGATTACCGCCACCCAGATGATGGAGTCCATGATCCACAGCCCGGTGCCGACCCGCGCCGAGGTGCTGGATGTGGCCAACGCCGTCATGGACGGTACTGACGCTGTGATGCTTTCCGCGGAGACCGCTACCGGCAAGTATCCGGTGAAGACCGTGGAGGCCATGGCCCGTGTGTGCCTCGGCGCGGAGCGCCAGCGCATCACCCTGCGCCCACGCCAGCGCAAGGACCAGAAGTTCACCAAGGTGGACGAGGCCATCGCCATGGCGGTGATGTTCACCGCCAACCACATGGACGTGAAGGCCATCATCGCCCTCACCGAGTCCGGCTCCACGGCCCTGTGGATGTCACGTATCAGCTCCGGCATCCCCATCTACGCCATGACTCGCCATGAGAGCACGCGCCGCCGCGTCACGCTGTGGCGCGGCGTCTACCCCGTTGCCTTCGACGTGATGCACAAGGATCCGGATCACGTGCTACGGGATGCGGGCGAGGAGCTGAAGCGCCAGAAAGTGGTGAAGGACGGGGACTACGTCATCTGCACCAAGGGCGAGTTCAGCGGCATCACCGGCGGCACCAATAGCATGAAGATCTTCCGGGTCGGTGAATAGATCCGGTAAAGACCCGTTGGTGTTGCGACGATTTCTACCGCATTTATCGCATTATCCCCGTGAGCGGCATGTTTCGCCGTCCGGCTTGGCTGTTCTGGCACCTGCCTCCTTGACCCTTCCCGAAAGCGCGTGATACACCACGTGGAATAGGGCGTCGCCACCGGCGGTATCCCAATCAAGAAACCTACGTGTCCAAAAGGGTGTGTATGCGCAGTCTGTCCCTGGCCCTGGTGTTGGCCGCCTCTGCCTTCATCGGGTTCGACTTGGCCCAAGCTTCGTACCTGGGCGAGCCTTTCCACGCAGTCCATCCCCTGCTGAAGGGGAGCAAGATGGACCGCTCCGCGCGTCCGGCGCCCTTGTACGCGGACTCCATGGCCTATTACATCGTGCGGCTCAAGGAGGCTCCGGCGGCGCTCTATACGGGCGGCATCAGCGGTTACGCAGCCACCAGTGCCCGGGCCAACGGCCGCCGCACCCTGGATGCCTTCGCGCCTTCCACCCATGCCTACGTGAGTTATCTGCAGAGCCGGCAGTCCGAACTGCTGATGAACGCCGAGAGTGCTCTCAACCGACGGCTCAGCCCGCGTTACACCTACAGTTACGCCCTGAATGGCATGTCCTTGCAGCTCACGAGGGCCGAGGCTTCGAGGCTCGCCCAATTGGATGACGTCGTCTCCGTGGAGCCGGTGCGCTATTACAAGCCTGTGACCGGGGTCGGCGATCCGGCATCGGCGTCGGACACCAACGCCAGCCGTGCTTGGGTCAACGCTCCCGGTGTCTGGGTCCTAGGCTCGGAAGGTGAGGGCATCGTAGTGGCGGACGTGGACACCGGCATCAACGACGCCAATTCCTCATTCGCCGCTACTGGCCCCTTGGATGGGTATGTCGCTGCCAATCCTCTCGGCACCGGGAACTTCCTCGGAGTCTGCGACCCTTCGAACACCAGCCAGCATTCCAAGAAGCCGTCGTTCTTTGCCTGCAACGACAAGCTCATCGGCGCATATACCTATACCAACGGCGCCAACGATCCCGATTCTCCCGAAGACTCGGAAGGTCACGGCAGCCACACCGCCAGCACCATGGTGGGGGACTTTCTCTCGGTGCCTGTGAATGGCGTCAATACGCCCCTCTCCGGCGTAGCCCCCCATGCCAGCCTCATCGTCTATGACGTCTGCGACCCCAAGGACCAATGTGCCACCGACAAGTCGGTCCAGGCGGTGGATCAGGCCATCCAGGATCAGGCCGCGCTCAAGAGCGCCAACCAGGGGTTCAAGGGCATGGTGCTGAACTATTCCATCGGCGGCGGCGGCGACCCTTACAACGATTCCGTGGAACAGGCCTTCCTGTCGGCGGTGGAGGCGGGGATCTTCGTGGCAGCGGCCGCTGGTAACGGCGGCCCCGCCAACGTCGTCGATAACGACCCGGTGAACTTCCCGGTCTATCCGGTTGAGCACCTGGGTCCCTGGGTGGCGAGCGTCGCGGCGGCCACCCACAGCGGTACCTTGACTCCCAACAACGTCGAGAACTTCGCCGGCGGCGATAGCGTCAGCCGGCCCTCGGCCAGCATGAGCGGTGTAAGCAATACCGCCGGTATCGGTCCGGCGGACGTCATCTACGCGGGGGCAGCGAGTTTCGTCGGGGATGATCCGGTGATCGGTGGTACGGCGCCCACGTCCAACACGGCCTATCCTGCGAGCCAGGGGGCGGCGGCGAATGCGCAGCAGTGCCTCTATCCCTTCTCCCCGGGGACGTTCACGGGTAACCCCATCGTGGTCTGCGACCGTGGGACTAATCCGCTGGTGGACAAGGCGTATAACGTGGAGCAAGGCGGTGCCGCCGGCGTGATCATCGCTGATACCGCCACGAGCAAGCAGGATTCGCCCGTGCAGTCGTACGTGATCCCCGGCACACTTATCAGTCAGACCGACGGCGATAATCTGAGGGCCTGGCTCGCTGCCAGCGTGACGGCCGCTCAAGCGCAGCTCTCCGGTGCCACACTCACTACCGATGCCAGTCAAGCGGATCAGCTCGCCGGTTTCAGTTCCCGTGGCCCCACCGACACCGCCTTCGACAACCTCGTCAAACCCGATCTCACGGCTCCCGGCATGAGTGTCCTGGCGGCACTCTCGAATCCGGTCTATACCGCATCCATAACCGGTGGCAGCAATGCCCCGGAGACCTTTGGATTCCTGGACGGCACATCCATGGCCACTCCCCATGTCACCGCCGCGGCCGGATTGTTGATGGCCCTGCATCCGAGCTGGACCCCGGCAGAGATCCGCTCAGCGCTCATGTTGACCGCGGTCACAGGCGCCAACGGCGCCAGTCCCGGCTTGAGCGATCAATGCGCGAGCCTGGATTCCGGAAGCAACTGTGTCGCGAGCAGCAGCCTGCCCTCGCCTCAGGTGCGAGGCGCGGGACGCATCGACGCGGAAGCGGCGAGCCGCGCCGGACTGCTGTTGGACGAGAATGGCACCGACTACACCGATGCCAACCCAGACAATAACGGCGACCTTGCCGCGCTCAACCTGCCGAGCATGGCCAATGCCTCCTGCGTAGGGAACTGCAGCTGGTCCCGCACCCTCAGCAGCGCCTTCACCGCTACTACCGTGAGCTATAGCGTGAGCGTCAGCGGCGTCAGCAACGGTCTCAAGCTCAGCGTCTCACCCCAGTCCTTCAGTCTGGCCCCCGGCCACACCCAGGCCCTGAAGGTCTCCGCCGACGCCACCGGCGTGGCGGGCGGCACCTGGGCCTTCGCCGAGGTGGACATCACCACCGGCGATACCGGCGATGGCGGCAAAGCCATCCCGGCCATGCATCTGCCGATAGCGCTGCTGTCTACCGCACCCGCACCCCACATGAGCATCAGCCCCACGTCCCTGAGCGTCTCGGTGGCCCCAGGCGCCAGTACCACCGAGCAGTTCACCATCAATAACGGCGGCCAGATTGGCCTCAGCTGGAAAGCCGCCAGCGTCTCGGAGTCTTCCGCGCTCGCGTCCGTGGCCACGATACTGCCTGGCAGCCGCGGTGCCCTTTCCACTTCCACTGTCTGGGATCAGGAGCCGACCGGATCGGGTAGCGGCTTCGCGTCCGATTTTCATATCCCAGACGGCCACGGCATCTATGTGGCTGATCATTTCACCTTGCCTGTGAAAGCGGAGCTCTCTAAGTTCGTAGCCGACGGCTTCGCCCAGGACAGCAGCGGCCCAGTTGCCATTACCGGTACAGTGAACTGGTACATCTACACCGATAAGAGCGGGCAGCCGACGGGCGAGCCTGAGGACGGCAAGAGTGATTACGCGTGGCATTACAGCGCCGATGCGACTGCAGCAGGGGTGGGTGTAAACGGCGGCACCATCACCCTGGACCTCGCCACCGCCAAGCAGCCCGATGCCATGCTTGCCGCCGGCAGCTATTGGCTGATCGTGGCGCCGAGCTTCAATTCGAGGGCGGGGGACAGTAACGGCGCCGCCTGGTTCTGGTTCGAGGGCAAATCCTCGAACGACGCAGCCTTGGTGATAGATTCGGCCGACCTCCTGGGCGGGGGCACGGGTTGGCAGGCGGCGGATGCTTCCTTGGCCTTCACTCTCTTCGGCAGCCTGGATTGCAGCGGCAGCACTCTCACGGGTCTGACCCTGAATCCCGCCAGCGGCGTGGTGGCCTCCGGCGGCAGCGCGACCGTGACCGCCACGTTCAACGCCGGCCGCCAGGCTGCCGGCAGTAATACGGGGGCCGTGTGCGTGAGCGGTAATGCTTCCGACAACCCGGTGATCGCTCTGCCCGTGACCGCCAACGTGAGCGGGAGCTCGGGCGGCGGTGGAGGAGGTGGCGGCTTCGACTGGCTGGCCTTGGCGGGATTGGCGTGGGTGACACGACGCCGACTGAACAGGCATCACTGATTTCGATATCTCAAAAAGATTCGGGGCCCGTCTAAGGGTCCCGAATCTTTTTTTGGTTTCTTATAACCAGCCTTTCTGACGCGCGATGCGTGCCGCCTCGACACGGTTCGCGGCACCGAGCTTGCCGATGGCTTCCGAGAGGTAGTTGCGCACCGTGCCTTCCGAGAGGAAGAGCTGCTTGGCGATGTCGCTGCTGCTCAAGCCTTCGCCCGCGAGCCTGAGCACCTGGCGTTCCCGGTCGTTCAGGGGATCGGCGCTGTCCCAAGCCTCGGCGGCGAGTTCCGGCGCGATGGCCTTGCCGCCACGCTGCACGGTGCGGATGGCCTCCGCCAGCTGCTCCGCCGGCGCGTCCTTGAGAAGGTAACCGCGCACCCCAGCAGAGAGCGCGCGGCGCAGATAGCCGGGACGCGCGAAGGTGGTCACAATGATGACCCGCGCGGGGTGCTGCTTCTCCTTGAGGGCGGCGGCGAACTCCAGGCCCGTCATGCCGGGCATCTCGATGTCCGTGACGACCACGTCTGGTTGGGTTTCGAGGGCGAGCTTGAGCGCGTCCTTGCCGTTGGCGGCGCGGGCCACGATCTCGATGTCGTCCTCCATGGCCAGCAGCGCGGCGAGCGCGCCCAGCACCAGCGACTGGTCCTCAGCGATCAGTACCCTGATCATGCGTACCTTCTTACGGCGCCTGGGGTGGTGGTCTCGGTCTGTTCCGGCGGTTCCGGCAGCGGCAGGCTGGCGATGAGACGGGTGCCCCGCCGGCCGGACTCGACCTGCAGACCGCCGTCCAGGGAGGCGAGCCGCTCGCGCATGCCGCGCAGGCCGTTACCCTCACGGAAG
>DASUBN010000291.1:0-3449 GCA_035763245.1 Gammaproteobacteria bacterium
CGGTGCCTTTGGGCGTCGGGTAGTCATGGTTTTATGTCGTATGTCCCCGCCTTGAGTGTATCCCAGGTGCTAGGCGGAGGGAGTCGGGGCGCAGGGGCAGACCGGAGCCCCGCGGGCGCCAAGGGGGCCGTGCCGCTGGCCGGGTGATGGACGGGGGAGGAGTGCCTAGGGCTGGAGCTCCCGGCGCCAGTAGGCTTCCATGGCGGTGAAGAGATGGGTGCGGGCCGGGGGACCGGCGATGCCGTGGGTGCTGTTGGGATAGACCAGGAGTTCGTAGGGTTTGCCGGCGTCGATCAGCGCCTGTACGAACTGCAGGGTGTTCTGCCAGTGGACGTTATCGTCGCCAGTGCCGGCGGCCAGCAGCAGGGGATCGGCGAGCCCGCCCGCCGCCGCCACCGCGGAACTCTCCGCGTAACCCTTGGGGTTCTCCTGCGGGGTGCCCATGTAGCGCTCGGTGTAGACCGAGTCGTAGTCCTGCCATGCCGTCACGGGTGCCACGCTGATGCCGGCGCGCCAGACGCCCGGCGCATGGGTGAGAGCGTAGGCCGTCATGTAGCCGCCGTAGCTCCAGCCCCAGAGGCCGATGCGTGCGCCATCCACGTAAGGCTGGGACTTGAGCCACTTGACCGCCGCCAACTGGTCCTGCAGCGCCAGCGCCCCCAGGTGCCCCTTCACCCGCGCCTGGTCCACGTGGCTGAAATAGGTGGCGGCGCGGTTGTCGGTGGCGAAGAGCACATAGCCCTGCTGCGCCAACAGTTGGTCGAAGAGGAAGTTGGTGCCGCCCCAGGCGTCGCGCACCAGCGGCGCCACGTCCGGCCCGCCGTACTGGTACATGATCACCGGGTACTTCTTGTGCGGGTCGAAACCCGCGGGCAGGGTGAGGCGCCCGTAGATCGGCGTCTTGCCGTCACCGGCGGGGATGGTCAGGAAGCGGGGCTTGGAGAAATCGTAGGGCAGCTTCGCCGCGGCATGGATCAGCGCCACGCGCCTACCGTCGCCCGAGTAAAGCGCGCTCTCGGGAGGGGTGAGCGCCGTGGACCAGGTGTCCACGTAATGTCGGCCATCCTCGCTCATCTTGATGTCGTGGGTGGCGTCGGCCTCACCCAGGGCCTGAGCGGTGCCGCCTTCCAAGGACACGGCGTAGAGACCGGTATGCAAGGGCCCATCGCTATAGCGGGTGTAATAGACGATGCCCCTGGCCTCGTCCACGCCGGCAAGGGAGATGACGTTGTAGTCCCCGTCGGTGAGCTTGCGGATCACCTTGCCGTGTGGGTCGAAGAGATAGAGATGGGTCCAGCCGTCGGTGGCGGCCGTCCAGATGAAGTCGCCATCCTTCAGGAACTTGGGATCGACGCGCACGTCGATCCAGTAGGGATCCGAGAAGCTCGCCAGGGTCGTGAGGTCGCGGCCGCTGGACTTGGCGGTGTAGAGGGTGGCATGGGTCTGGGCCCGGTCCAGCACCAGGGCCCAGACCTTGTCCTGCCCCGGCAGCCAGCCGAAGCGCGCGAGGTAGGTGTCGGCGCTGCCCGCCACCTTGAGCCAGGCGGTCTTGTCGTCGCGCACGTCGCGGATGCCGAGCTTCACAAGCGGATTGGGGGCGCCGGCCACGGGATAGCGCTCGGGATACACGTCCGGCTGCGGCGCCATGTAGTCCACCAGCGGGAAGGGGCGCACCGGCCGCTCGTCGAACTGTAGGAAGGCGATGTAGCGGCTGTCCTCCGACCACTCGTAGGCGGAGCGCAGGTCCAGCTCCTCGGTATACACCCAGTCGAGGGCGCCGTTCTGCACGCCGGGGACCTGGGGCGCCACGAGGCCGCCGGCCCCGCCAGCGAGCGACGCATAGTGCACGTCGCCGCCGCTCACGTAGCTGACCCACTTGCCGTCCGGCGAGAGCCGGCCGTAGCTCTTGGCGCCGGGCCCGCGGGTGAGCTGGGTGACCTTGCGGTCGGCGAGCTTGAACAGGAAATACTGGTCGCCGCTTTGGTAATAGATGGCGCCGCCGTCATGGGTCCAGCCGTAGCTCGCCACGCCGTAGCGGGTCACCCACTCCTGCTCCCGCTGGTTCTTGATGGCCGAGGGCGGCAGGGCCGCGCCGGCCAGGTCCTTGCCGCTCATGAGCAGGCGCGTCGCGCCGGTGTCCGCGTCCACGAGATAGAGGTCGGCGAGCTTGGTTCCGGGGTCCCGCAGGAAGTAACTCAGGTGCTTGCCGTCCGGGCTCCACTGCAGGCTCTCCGGGGCATAACCGGTCAGGCCCGGCTCCGCGAATATGTCGGCGATGCTGTAGGAAGGCGGCGCGGCCATGACGGGCACGGCGAGGAACAGCGCAGCGAGCAGTGAGAGCCTCAGGCCATAGCGCATGGGAGCCACCTTCGGGGAATGGAGCTTCAAGGCAGTGGCCGACTATATCGGACCTCCTGCACTTTCACATCCCAGACCTTCTCCACCCGGCGCATGCCGTCGGGCTTCCAACCGTCCTTCCCATAGAAGCGCTGGGCCCGGGCGTTGCTGTCGAGCACCCAGAGCAGCGCCGTCGCAAATCCCTGTGCCGCGAGCCGCTCACGGGCGGCCGCGATCAGTACGCGGCCCACGCCGCAGTCCCACCAGTCCGGGTCCACGTAGAGGCCGGCGAGCTCGCCCCCGCCCGCCGCATCCGCGTCCCGCGTCGGCATCGTGGTGGCGAAGCCGCAGATGGCCCCTTCCATCAGGGCCACGAGGGTGTGAGGAGCGCGCGGATCATCGGAGCCGAAGGTGTAGCGCCGGGCCCGGTCCTCCGGCTTGAGCGCGTCGAGATAGCTGCCGGAGAGCAGGCCCCGGTAGGCCACCTGCCAGGAACGCACGTGGACCCGCGCCACGGCGAGCTCATCGCCCGGTGCGGCAGGCCGGATGAGAGGCGGTGCCTGTCCCAAGTCAGTGTTTCGCGGCGGACGCTTGTTGCTCCGCCAATTCCTGCTCGAAAGCTTGTTCGGCCTTGTCCAGGTAAGCCCGATAGCCCTTCGGGTCGATGAAAGGGTTGCCTGGTTCACGGTGTTCAAGGCGTGCGTACTTACCCTGGAGATCGTAGTAGCCGCCGTGGGCGCCCAGGAACACGTCGCAGGGGAGCGCGCGCAGGATGGCGAAGCTCCGGGTGAAATCCGCCGCGATGTCCGGGTAGCGGGGATTGCCCACCAGCTGGTAACCCGGCGCCGTGACGCTGCATAGGAACAGCACGTCATAGGGCCTGCCGCCCTCCTCCACCTTCATGGTCCAGGTGGTGCAACCCGGGGTGTGGCCCGGGGTGAGGTGGGCCGTGAGGCTCACGCCGCCGAGCTCCACTTTGTCTCCATCCTTCAAGAGCTTGTCGGCCTGTACCGGTTCATAGTGGAAGCGATCCCCATAGCCGGGATCGCCCTGGCCGCCCCGGGCCATGATGGCTGCGTCCGCCGCGCTCACCTCGAGGGTGGCATGGGTCA
>DASUBN010000292.1:0-2476 GCA_035763245.1 Gammaproteobacteria bacterium
ATGCCATCGAGGGTGAGCCGGGCCGCTTGGCCGGGATGCAGGGCGGGATGGATACCCTTTTCGGCCTTCAGCCTGCCGTTCAAGCCCGCCGGGGCCAGCAAGCCTTCCACATCGCCCTTGAGATCGGCGAAATCCGCCGCCCGTTGCGGCTCACCCCATTGGAGCGGATATTGGGGCCCGGAGACGAGTCCGGCAATGACATTTTCTTGTTTTATTTCATAATGTTGTAAAGTAAATCTCAAACCAGTCTCAAATACCCGGATGCGCTCCTGCTGGCGGTTGAGGTTGTAGTGCAGCACCTTGAGCAGGCCCTGCCAGAGCCCCAGACGCATCTCCGTCATCTCGGCGGTGATGGGGTTGGCGAGGGGCAGACCTGAGGCCCCGTGGAGCAGCTTCTGCAGGGCCGCGTCCACGAAGCTGTAGGTCACCGCTTCCTGGTAACCCCGGTCCACCAGCACCTGCTTGAGACGCCTCAAGTCCACCTGGGCCTCGGGCAGCCGATCCATGCCATGCCGGGCCGGATACTGCGCCGGTGGGATGTGGTGGTAGCCGTGGATGCGCCCCACTTCCTCGATGAGGTCTTCCTCGATCTCGATGTCGAAGCGATGGGCCGGGGCGAGCACGCTCCAGCCCTGCTTGTGCGCCTGCAACTCGAAACCGAGCCGCGTCAGGATGCGTTCCACTTCCTTGTCGCCGATCTCGATGCCGAGCAGCGCGCCGAGGCGAGCGCGCCGGAGCAGGATGGGCTTCGAGGCGGCCTTCCGGGACGGATCCGCCTGCAGGCTCACGGGCCCCGCTTGGCCGCCGGCGATCCGCTGGATGAGCTGGGTGGCGCGCTCCAGGGCCCGGGCCTGGCCCGTGGGATCCACGCCCCGCTCGAAGCGGTAGCCGGCGTCGGTCATCAAACCCATGCGCCGCGGCCGGCCGCTGATGGCGGCGGGCGTGAAGAAGGCCGCCTCCAGCAGGACATCGGTGGTGCCCGCCTGCACGGAGGATTCCATGCCACCCATGATGCCGCCGAGGCCGAGCACGCTGCCCTGGTCGGCGATGAGCACCATGTCTTCGGCGAAGGCATGGGATTCCCCATCCAGGAGCTTCGCGGACTCGCCGGGCTTGGCCATGCGCACCGCGATGCCGCCGAAGATCTTCTTGAGATCGTAGGCGTGCATGGGCTGGCCGAGTTCCAGCATCACGTACTGGGTGACGTCCACCACGGGATGCACGAGTCGCAGGCCCGCGCGGCGCAGGCGCTCGCGCATCCACATGGGCGTGACCGCATCGCTGCGCAGGCCGCGGATGATGCGGCTGCCGTAAACCGGGCAGGCGGCGGGGGCCTGGTCCTGCACCGGGAAACTCTCCTTGATGGCTGCCGTCACCGGCGGCACGTTGCCCTGCTTCAGGGGCAAGTCGTAGAGGGCGCCGAGTTCCCGGGCCACGCCCAAGACGCTGAGGCAATCGCCCCGGTTGGGAGTGATCTCGATCTCGATTATCTCGTCATCGCCGCCGAGATAAGCGCGCAGGTCCTGGCCCACGGGGGCGTCGTTCGGCAGGGCCATGAGCCCCGACGCCTCTTCCGAGAGCTTGAGTTCGCGGGCGGAACAGAGCATGCCGCTGGAATCCACGCCCCGGAGCGGGGTCGCCTTTATGAGCGTGCCGTCCGGCAGCCGGCCGCCCGGCAGGATCACCGGCGCCTTCATGCCAGCGCGCACGTTGGGAGCCCCGCAGACGATCTGCAAGCGCGCGTCCAAGCCGGCGTCCACCTTGCAGACCTTGAGCTTGTCGGCGGAGGGATGAGGCTCGACGCTCTCCACCCTGCCCACCACCACCTTCTGGAACGCGGGCACGGCCGGTTCCACCGACGCCACCTCGATGCCGGCGAAACTCAGCCGCTCCGCGAGCTCGGCGCCGTCGGCTTGGACGGCGATGAATTCCTTCAACCAGGCCACGCTGATCTTCATTCAGGTCACCTGACTCAGCGGAACTGGCGCAGGAAGCGCAGGTCGTTGTCGTAGTTCATGCGGATGTCATCGATGCCGTAGCGCAGCATCCCCAGGCGCTCCACGCCGATGCCGAAGGCCCAGCCGGTGTAGCGCTCGGGATCGATGTGGCAGGCCTTGAGCACGTTGGGATGCACCATGCCGCAACCCAGCACCTCCAGCCAGCCGGTCTGTTTGCAGACGCGGCAACCCTCGCCACCGCAGAAGATGCAGCTTATGTCCATCTCCGCGCCCGGCTCCACGAAGGGAAAATAGGAAGGCCGGAAGCGGGTGCGCAGCTCGTCCTTCTCGAAGAAGCGCTGCATGAAATCCGTGAGGGTGCCGCGCAGGTGCGCCATGCTCACGCCCTCGTCCACCAGGAGACCTTCCACCTGGTGGAACATGGGGGTGTGGGTCACGTCGTAGTCGTGCCGGTAGGTACGGCCGGCGGCGATGACGCGGATCGGCGCGCCCACCTTCAGCATGGCGCGAATCTGCAC
>DASUBN010000293.1:0-10137 GCA_035763245.1 Gammaproteobacteria bacterium
GAGGGCGAGGTGGTGCTCGTCACCGACGCCGGCGAAGAGGTGCTGCAAGCGGGCGATTGCACCGGCTTCAAGGCGGGCGTCACCGACGGTCATCACCTGCAGAACCGCAGCGGCCGTGAAGCGGTGATCCTGGAAGTAGGCACACGAGACCCGCAGGGTGATGCCGCCACCTATCCAGACATCGACCTCGTCCTGCCGGGCAGCGGCGCGGGCTACGCCCATAAGGACGGCAGCCCCTACCCGAAAGGCTGATTAACCTGGCTGTCCGATCTGGGCCAGAGGCGGGAGACCCATCTGGCACTTAACGCTCGCGCGCGCGGATGCGACCATGCGGCGGTCTCGGTCGCCCGCAAGATTCTGGAAGATTCGTCGCCGCCGGCCTCCTAGGATGGGCGCACCTGAGAAACCACCAAGGTGCTCACCATGGACACCGCGAAGAAGATCGACTGGCCGCGCATCCTGCTCAAGGCCTGCAAGCGCATCGAGCGCGGCGAGGGAGACTCCTCCCTCGCCGGCCTCGCCCGCGGGCTCGGCGTCGGCGTCTCGGAGCTGCAACGCCAGTTCAAGCGCCGCCTGGGTGTCTCTCCCAAGGCCTATGCCCAGGCGCTGCAGCTGCACCGTCTCACCCACCGCGTCGCCAAGGAACGCTCCACGCTGGAGGCGACCTACGCCGCCGGCTTCGAGTCCGCCGCCAGCGCCTACTCCGCCGCGGGCGGAGCGCTGGGCGTATCGCCCGGCCGCTTGCGCAAGCCCTTGGACATCGGCTGGTGGCTCGGCCTCTCCGACTTGGGCTGGATGCTCATGGCGGCGACCGAGAGGGGAATCTGCTGGCTCGCCTTCGGGGACGAGCCGGGCGCGATGCTGCAGGAGCTGCGCGCCGCCTATCCCAAGGCCCGCTTCGCCAACGATGAGCGCCGGCTGCTGGACTGGTTCGACGCGGTGCGCGAGTTCGTGCTGCTGCCCAGGGAAGCGCTGGAGTTGCCGGTGGACGTGCAGGGCACCGCCTTCCAGGCGCGGGTGTGGCGCGCGCTGCGCCAGATCCCGCTCGGCGCCACCCGGAGCTACGGCCAGGTGGCAAAGCAGATCGGCGAGCCGGCGGCGGTGCGCGCCGTGGCCTCGGCCTGCGCGAAGAACAAGGTGGCATTGCTCATACCCTGCCACCGGGTGGTGGGCGCCGACGGCCGGCTATCGGGTTACCGCTGGGGCGCGGAACGCAAGGCGGCATTGCTCGAGCGCGAACGGGATGAGTGAGCATGCGCCCCTCAGATGCAGGTCTTGAGCCTGCGGATCGCCTCGGGGATGCCGCGGCTCGCGGCGCCGCCGAAGCCCAGGATCAGCCCGCCGCGCTTCGGCGGCCGGATGTAGCACTGGGAGAGCGGCCGCACCGACACGCCGCGCGCGGCGGCCGCGCGCGTGACCTCGACGTCGTCCACCCCGGGCGGCAAGAGCGCCACCAGGTGCATGCCGGTCTCGCCGCCCACCACCTCGAGCCGGTCCGGCAGTTCCGCGGCGATGGCTTCCACCAACGTGGTGCGCCGCTCCATGTAGAGCGCGCGCATGCGGCGGATGTGGCGCGCGAAATGGCCCTCGCTGATGAAGTCGGTCATCACGAGCTGGTGCAGGCTGGAGGAGAAGGTGTCGGTCGCGTCCCGGGCCACCGCGTACGCGGACACCAGGTCCTTCGGGATCACCACGTAGCCCACACGCAGCGCCGGGAACATGACCTTGCTGAAGGTGCCCACGTAGACCACGCGCTCGTCCGCATCCATACCCTGCAGCGAGGCCACCGGCCGGCCCCCGAATCGGTACTCGCTGTCGTAGTCGTCCTCGATGACCCAGGCGCCGCTCTCCGCCGCCCAGTTGAGCAGGGACATGCGCCGCGCCGCGCTCATGGTCATGCCCAGGGGGAACTGGTGAGAGGGCGTGATGTAGACGGCGTGGGCGTCGCCGCCGCGACGGACGCCCTCGACCACCACCAACCCTTCCGCGTCCACCGGCACCGGCACGGGCTTCGCACCCACCGCCAGCAAGGCCTGGCGCGCGCCGAGATAACCCGGCTCCTCCACCCAGGCGCCGTCGCCGGCATCGAGCAGCACCTGCGCCGAGAGCTGCAGGCCCTGCTGCGAGCCCGTGGTCACCATGATCTGCTCCGCCTCGCACTTCACCGCGCGCATGGTGCTCAAGTACTCAGCGATGGCTGCACGCAGCGGCAGGTATCCGAGCGGATCCCCGTAACCCATGATCTCCAGCGCCTGCCGTCGCACATGCCGGTTCACGAGCTGCGCCCAGATGCCGACCGGGAACTGGTCCACCGCCGGCAGGCCGATGCGGAAGGCACCCAGGTTCTTGAGCCAGGGCTGCTCCAGCACCGGCATGGCGGTGGCACGGCGCGAGGTGCGGCGCGCGCCACGGCGACTGCCGGCGCTCGCCGCCTTGCTGCTCTTGCCGGCGGCGCGCTTCAGACGCTCGCCCGGGATGGCGCGGGCCACGCAGGTGCCGGCGCCGGCGAAACTCTCGAGATAGCCCTCCGCCAGGAGCTGCTCATAGGCCCCGAGCACCGGGATGCGCGAGACCTTGAGCTCGTCCGCGAGGCGGCGGGTGGAAGGCACCCGCTGGCCGGGATGCAGATGGCCCGCGAGTATCGCCTTCCGGAACCATTCCGCCAGTTGGCGATAGAGCGGCGTCGGGCTCCCGGGATCGAGGCCGATGGGCAGGGGGAAGCTGGGGGCGAGGTGCGCCATGGGGTTCCTAAAGTGGTCATATTAAATCATATAAAAGTGGCTATTTCAGTAAACCACCCCGGAGCGTATTTTCCCGCCCACCCCTCGCCACCGGAGTTCCCCATGGACCACTTCAGCAAGACCTGGCTCGCCGCCCTCCTCCTGGCCTTCCTGCCCCTGGCGGGTCGGGCGGCGGACATCCCTGCCGCCGTGCCGGCTCCCCAGGTGCGGGATGGGCAGCATGACTTCGACTTCGGCATCGGCGTGTGGAAGACCCACATCCGGCGCCTCCTCCACCCGCTCACCGGCTCCACGCAGTGGGCCGAGATCTCCGGCACCGTCAACACGCGCAAGCTCTGGGACGGCAAGGGCCAGCTCGAGGAGCTGGTGGCGGATGGCCCGGGCGGCAACATCGAGGGCATCACCGTGCGCCTCTACGACCCCGGCGCGCACCAGTGGAAGCTCTACTGGGTGGACAGCGACGACGGCACCCTGGGACAGCCCGTGGTGGGCGCGTTCAAGGACGGTGTCGGCACCTTCTATGACCAGGAACAGATCGGCGGTCGCGCCGTGTGGGTACGCAACGTCTACTACGGTATCGGGCCCAAGACCTACAAGTTCGAACAGGCGTTCTCCACCGACGGCGGCAAGACCTGGGAAGCGAACTTCATGGCCTCCCTGAACCAGGAGTCTCCCGCGGTGCCGGAGGAAGCGGAAGCCCCGGGCTTGAGCGAACAGCAGCATGCCTTCGACTGGCAGTTCGGCGACTGGGCCGTGCACATGTCGCGCCTCAAGGCCCCGCTCACCGGCTCCAACACCTGGATGCCGCTGGACGGCACCGTGGTGGTGAAGCGCCTCTGGGGCGGCAAGGCGAATGTGGCGGAGATCAACGTCAAGGGTGCCGCGGGCCCCTTGCAGTTCCTCTCACTGCGTCTCTACAACCCGGCCGCCAGGCAGTGGAGCCTGAACTTCGCCGGCAGCGGCGACGGCACTTTCGGCGTACCCATGGTCGGCACCTTCAAGGATGGCCGCGGCGACTTCTACGACCAGGAGCCTTACGGCGACAAAATCATCATGGAGCGCTTCTCGTTCCTGGACATCGGCACCGATGACGCCCGCGACGAACAGGCCTTCTCCGGTGATTACGGCAAGACCTGGGAAGTGAACTGGGTGAACTTGCACAAGCGCATCCCCGCGGCCCCGGGCGGGCACTGAGCCGCATCGACCACGGAGCACGGGCAATGGCCACGATACGCAAAGAGATCCTCACGAAGGCTGCTACTGCCGCGGTCTGGGACGCGGTCCGAGATGTAGGCGCCCTGCACACCCAGCGCGTGCCGGGCTTCGTGAAGGACACGCGTCTGGAAGGTGCGGTGCGTGTCGTCACCTTCGGCAACGGCCTCGTGACACGAGAACCCATCGTCACCCTCGACGACGGTATACGCCGCCTGGTCTGGACCGTCGAGGGCGGTCTCACCAGCCACTACAACTCCTCCGTCCAGGTCTTCGAGGACGGTCCGGGTCGGACTCGCATCGTCTGGCAGTCGGATTTCCTGCCCGACAGCGTCGCGACCGGCATCGACACGGCCATGACGGCCGGCGCCGAGACCATGCGCCGCGCCCTCGACCGGACGGCGGAACAAGGAGCATGAAATGAAGATCTCCACGATCCCGCACATCGCCCTGTTCACCCTCGTCTCGTTCGGTCTGCTGCAACCGGGGGCCGTCGCCGCACCGGCGACGGCCCCCATCCACGACGGGCAGCACGACTTCGACTTCAACATCGGCACCTGGAAGACCGAGATCCGCCGGCTCGTGAATCCCCTGAGCGGCTCCCACACCTGGGTGACCTATTCAGGCACCCACACCGTGCGCAAGGTCTGGGACGGCCGTGCCGACCTGGGCGAACTCGAGATCACGGGCACGAGCGACAGCGTGAAAGGCCAGCACATCGAGGACACGGCCTTGCGCCTCTACAACCCCGGAGCGCACCAGTGGAACGTGTACCTCGGCAGCAGCAGGTCCGGTACCCTCGGCGCGCCCATGGTGGGCGAGTTCAAGGACGGGATCGGCGTGTTCATCAACCAGGACACTTACGACGGCCGCACCGTGCTGGTGCGCGACGTCTGGTCGAAGATCACGCCCACCTCCTGCCACAACGAGTGGGCCTATTCGGAGGATGGGGGCAAGACCTGGGAAGTGAACTGGGTCGCGGACGACACGCGCGTCGAATGAGGATGGGTCTCCCACGGTTCGTCAGCGGTCAAGGCGTCCGTGGCGGCGAAGCGCAAGATAACGATAGCCGGATCCGGCCGGATGAATCAGGCTGTTTCTGCCCTAATTGCCGCGTACTGTGCGGCGTCGCGGATACAGTCGGGCGCGCGGAACTTTGAGCACGCGCCAGGGGTCACAGGGCAAACTCGAGCGGGAGGCGACATGCGTACGGGGACGGGCTTAGCGATACTCACACTCACTTGTGCGGTTTCTGCACAGGCACACGCGGGGACACCCGCGGCACCGCCGCCCTTCTCCGGCAACGTGCAGTTCATGACCAACTACGTGGGCCGCGGCCTCGCCCAGAGCCTGGGTCAGCCCGGGGTCGAAGGCGAGATCGACTACAACTCGGGGCCCGGCCTCTATGGCGGCATCGACGGCAACAGCATCAACTGGATAGACCAGCTCTGGCCCGGCGACAGCGTGGACGTGGAGATCGACGGCTGGGTGGGCTGGCGCACGATCTACGACGCGGACTGGACCACCAAGTTCGGCGTGCTGCGCCTGCAGTTCCCGGGCCGCTATGTGCAGCAGAACCCGCCCACGGACCAGCCGAACACCACCGAGCTCTTCGGCTACGTGGCGTGGAAGGGCCTTAGCGCGCAGCTCAACTGCACCGTCACCGACGAATTCGCGACGCCGGACTCGAAAGGCAGCTGTTACGCCAACCTGACCGCGTCGCAGACCTCGGGTAGCGACTGGAGTTTCACTGAACATGTCGGCCGCCGCAACGAGACCGGCCACAATCCCGGCACCGGCGCCAGCAACAGCATCAACAGCTATACCGACTGGAAACTGGCGGTGACCTACGACCTCGGATACAACATGAACCTGACCCTGGCCCACACCTGGACCAATGCCGACCCGGCCGGGTTCACGCTCAACGGCTACTATGTCGGCGGGCACCACACCTGGCTCTTACTGGAAAAGGACTTCTGAAAGCTGCTGCGCTCGGTAGGGCGTAGTGCAGACAAGGTCAAAGAGGCGGGGTGGCTATGCCACCTTCCCGGCTGCGCTTCCTGCTTCGCCGGCCGGCTGGCCCGTGCTTTCCTGCACGGGCGTCCGCGGCATGCCACAGACTCGCTCGCGACGCTTTCAGAGTCTTCTTTTCAATAGAGCAGGGAAGAAATGCGGTTACCTCACCCGGACCTCGTGGCCTTCGGCCATGAGGCTCCAGCTCTGCTGGTCGGTGGAGTATTCCTCGCGGAAGTCGATGTGGTCCTGGTCGCTGAAGATGTTGACGTTGCGGAAATACGTCGTCTGTCCCAGGTTCACCTGCTGGCCGGGGTAGGTCCACACGCCGCCGGCGATGATGAGCCTGCCCGAGCTCGCGTGCCCGCCATCCGCCGGCACGTAGGTGACGGCGTAGCTGTCGCCACCAAGGTAGGTGAAGGCCAAGAGCACCCGCGACACGCCGTTCACCGACTGGTTGCAGACGAAGTAGGCACCCGCTTTCCAGCACTGGTTCACCAGCGTGGAACTCACCTTGTCGGCCTTGCTGAAGGGAGTGTCGTAGTTCTGGGATTCGGTCTTCCAGGTGCCGGCGAAGGGGATGAGCTGGTCCAAGGCCTGAGGCGCGTCGGCCGCCACGGCGAGCGAGGCGACCGCCAGCGTCACGGCTGCAAACAAGGACTTCATGGTTCCCATCCCCCGATCCACCGCGCCCGGCGACTTCCCTACAGCATAGCGCAGCTGTGCGTGGGTCAGAGAGCTGGAATAAAATACGCCGGCCCCCGGTTGTCCAGCCTCAAGACCTTTCTCACAGCCCACCAAGGATTGCTCCGTCCATGCGCCCCTTTCTCAGCGTTCTGTCCGCGCTTGCGCTCTACGCCCTCGCGCTCACCGAAGCCTCGGCCTGTGCCTGCGGCTGCGGGGTGTTCAGCGTGGGCACGAGCTCGCTCCTGCCCAACGGCGCCGGCGGCACAGCCTTCCTGGAATACGACTACATGAACCAGACCCGGAACTGGAGCGGCACCTCCTCGACACCCGCGGCGGACAACGACGACAAGGACATACGTACCGATTTCTATACGGTCGGGTTGCAATACATGTTCAACCGCGACTGGGGCGCGAGTATCGCCGTGCCCTACACCGATCGACTGTTCGTCACCACCCTGGACAACGGGAGCATCGGCGGCTTCCACCACTCGGCACTTGGCGACGTACGCCTGCTCGGCATGTACAGCGGCTTCTCGGATGACATGTCCACGGGCGTGATGTTCGGCCTCAAGCTCGCCACCGGCGACTACACCTACCCCAACTTCGATCGCGACACGTCTATCGGTACCGGCACCACCAACGCCATCCTCGGCGCCTATCACGAGTCCAACCTCGACGCCGACAATACCTGGAGCTGGTTCGTGCAGGGCGAATGGGAGCGCGCCTTCGCGGCCCACGCCGGCTACCGTCCAGGCAACGAGCTCGATGCCGCCGGCGGCGTCTACTACAGCGGATGGCAGGTAGGCGCCAAGGGCACCCTCGCACCGGTGCTGCAGCTCCTGGCCTCCGATCGCTGGCGGGACAGCGGTCCGCAATCCAACCCGGACAATAGCGGCTACCGACGGCTCTTGGCCTCGCCGGGCCTGGAGTATGACGTGGGCAAACTCAAGCTCTACGTCGACGTGGAGTTCCCTGTCTATCAGGACGTGAACGGCGATCAGCTGGTGACCCCGCGCCAGTACAAGCTCATCGTGGCGTATAGTTTCTGATCATGAAACGTCTCCTCGCCTGCCTCGCCTTCGGCGCCGCCCTCTGGCTGCCGGCGGCGCTGGCGCTCGACGTGGGCGATCCCGCTCCCGCGCTCAGGTCCAGCACCCTCGACGGCCAGCCCTTCGACCTCGCCGGCCTCAAGGGCAGGGTGGTGGTGCTCAACCTCTGGGCCACTTGGTGCTCTCCCTGCCGGGTGGAGATGCCGGCGCTCGATGCCTTCTACGCCAAGTACCGGGACAAGGGTGTCGCCATGCTGGGCCTGGATGAGAACGACCCGGACGACATCGCGGAAGTGCGCAAGGTGATGGCGGACTTCCACTATCCCGCGCTCATGGCTCAGGGGGCGGCGGTGAACGACTTCCGCACACCGCGGGTGTTGCCCGTGACCTACGTCATCGACGCCGAGGGCGTGATCCGCGCCAAGCTCTGGCCCGGCGGCACGCCGGTGACGGAGGAGAATCTCGAGAAAGCGGTGCAACCGCTGTTGCCCAAGCCCTAGCACCCGATGCAGTTCCTCGTTCGCTTGCTCTTCTGTCTGGCGCTGCCCGTCTGGGCGCTCGCCGCCGACCTGCCGCCGCCGCTGCAGAACCTGGCCCAGCAGGGCGGGAAAGTGGTGCGCAGCTTCCCAGTGCCGGACGGTCTCACGGGCTGGGTGGTGCAGCTGCAGGGGCGCAGCATGATCCTGTATACCACCGCGGGCGGCGACTACGCCTTCACCGGCCCGCTCTTGGACAAGGACGGCAACAATCTCACCAGCCGCTACGCCGACCAATATATCCCGGAGCCCGACGCCGAGAAGCTGGCGCAAGGGCTCGCCGCTGACACGTCGCTGGTGGACGAGGGCTCGCCCCGGGCGCCGCTGGTCTACGTCTACGCCGATCCCAACTGCAGCTACTGCAACAAGCTCTGGACCGAGCTTCGCCCCTATGTGGAAGGCGGCAAGTTGCACGTGCGCTGGGCGCTGGTGGATTTCCTCAAGCGCACGAGCAAGGGCCGCGCCGGCGCCATCCTCGCCGCTGACGACCGGGCCGCCGCCCTCGCCCAGGACGAGCAGCGCTTCGATCACGGTCAGGAGGAGGGCGGCATCCCCGAGCTGCGTCCGGTACCGCTGGATCTGGACGCGGCTCTCAAGCTGCACGACCTGGAGCTGCGGGACAGCGGCAACATGGGCACGCCCACCCTGCTGTTCCGTCGCGGCGGCAGCTGGAACTTCAACTACGGTCTTCCCCAGGACCTGCCCAAGCTCCTCGCGAGCCTCGACACCAATCCTTAAGGCGTCATCTCAGCGGCAACACTCGGGCTTTCCGCCCGACGCCGTCTCCAGCTGCTTCGGCGGACAGGGCACCGTGCCGTAGGAGCAGAACACGCAGCAATCGCCGTCCTTGGGCTTGTGCAGCGCATGGCAGGCACCGCATTCGTAGATGTACTGGCAGGAATCCTCGGGCATCTGCTCGGCCTCCCGGTACCCGCAGACGGGACAGGTGAGGACGGATTCCAGGATGAGGGCGGGAGTACGCACGCCGGGATTCTATACCGGCGCGACGCCCAGCTTACAACTGGCGCAACTGGGCTGCCGGGGTGCGGCCGAAATAGCCGCGGAAAGCATGGGTGAAGTGGCTGTGGCTGCTGAAGCCCAAGTCCAAGGCCAGATCCGTGAGCCGCTCGCGGTATTCCGGCAGGCGCTCCAGGGCCGTGACCAGCCGCAGGCGCATCAAATGCTGGTGCAGGGTGCCGCCCGTGGCCTGACGGAAGGCGCGGCACAACCGGAAGGGCGATACCCCGAGCGTGGCCGCCAGGGACTCCAGGCTCACCCGCTCCGCGAAGGACTCCGCGATCAGGGTCTGGGTATCCGCCGCGAGCGCCGCCGCACGCTCGAAGGCGGCGCCCCGCAATGCGCGTACCCGCACCCCTTCGGTGCAGAGCTGCAGGAGGCGCAGCGCCGTCTCCTCCAGCATCACCCCGTCCTTGAGCTTCGCGGCCTGCAGCAGTTCACGGTGCAGGAGATGCATCTCGCCGCTGCCGGCGAGCGTGGCCCGATCGAAGGTGCGCTCCCCGCGGGCACCGCGGGCCGCCTCCCGCAGCGTGGCCGGCGTGAACGCGAGCGTGGTGCAGCGGTCGCCCCCGGGGAAGGGGTGATCGACCATGTAGGGCTCGAGGGGGTCGAAGAACACCACTTGCGTGGCGTCCGCCACGTGTCGGCCCATGCGGTCGCGGCGCACGAAGGCGCCGCTGCGCACCAGGGCGATGCTCGCCACCGGACAATGCTCCTCGTGGCGGCCGGGGCCGCAGCCCTCGGAGCAGACCACGTCGCCCACCGTCACCAGCGGGCTGGAATAGAGAGTGCGGTATTCGCGGGACATGGAGCTATGTTACCGCGCGCGGCGGCGGCCGGACTATCGGAATCCTGCGGCCCGCCGGCTGGCAGGATTGTGAC
>DASUBN010000294.1:0-5508 GCA_035763245.1 Gammaproteobacteria bacterium
AGGAACTGGTGAACCGCCACGGCGGGCTCATCGAATGTGCGAGCGCTCCGGGTCGGACCGTGTTCTCCATCCTGCTGCCTCTGGAAGAGACGTCATGAGCAAGCAACAGATAGAAGTCTGGATCGTGGACGACGACCCCACCCTGCGCTTCGTCATGAACGAAGCCCTTAAGCAGGCCGGTTTCGAGGTGCGGCTCTTCGCCGCCGCCGAGGAGGCTCGCCAGGCCCTGGCCACCGAGCAGCCGGCAGTGCTGGTATCCGACGTGCGCCTGCCGGGAGAGAGCGGCTTCGACCTGCTGCGTTATCTCCGCCAAGAACGGCCGCGACTGCCCGTGATCGTGGTCACGGCCCATGCGGACCTGGAGAGCGCCGTGGCCGCCTATCAGGGCGGGGCCTTCGAATACTTGCCCAAGCCCTTTGACCTGGACGAGCTGGCGCTCCTGGTGAACCGTGCCGCTCAGGCCCACGGCTCCGCAGAGACGGAAGTGGCGCCGCCGGGGGAGGCGGAGCAGCTCATCGGCGAAGCACCAGCCATGCAGCAGGTTTTCCGCACCATAGGGCGTCTCAGCCAAAGCCAGCTCACGGCGCTGATCACCGGAGAATCCGGCACCGGCAAGGAGTTGGTGGCCCGTGCCCTGCATCGCCACAGCCCGCGCGCCAAGGAACCCTTCATCGCGCTCAACACCGCCGCCATCCCGGCGGAGCTGCTCGAATCGGAACTCTTCGGTCACGAGCGTGGCTCCTTCACCGGCGCCTCCAGCCGCCGCCTGGGTCGCTTCGAGCAGGCCCACGGCGGCACGCTGTTCCTGGACGAGATCGGCGACATGTCCGCAGCGCTGCAGACGCGACTGCTGCGGGTACTGGCGGAAGGAGAGTTCTTCCGGGTCGGCGGCCACGAAGCCGTGAAGGTGGATGTGCGCATCATCGCCGCCACCCACCAGGACCTGGAGGCGCGCGTCGCCGCGGGTGAATTCCGCGAGGACCTGTTCCACCGTCTCAACGTAGTGCACGTGCACATGCCGGCGCTCCGGGAGCGGCGCCAGGACATCCCGCTGCTCTTGGAGCATTTCATGGGGGCCGCATCCCGCGAGCTGAACGTCGTGGGCAAACGCCTCACGCCTGCGGCCGTCGCTGACCTCAAGTCGCGGCCCTGGCACGGCAACGTGCGCGAACTCAGGAACTACTGTCGCCGGCTCATGCTCATGGCACCGGGGCGCATCGTGGACAAGGCGGAGCTACCCGAGTCATCGGAGCAGGTCCGGGGCGCGCAGCGGGGCGGCGACTGGCGCCAGGCGCTGCGCGCCTGGGCCGAGAGTGAGCTCGCCTCCGGCCGCTCCGAGTTGCTGGCGGATGCCCTGCCGGAGTTCGAGAAGATCCTCCTGGACGCGGCGCTCGCCAAGACCGGTGGCCGGCGCCAGGAAGCGGCCAAACTCCTGGGATGGGGTCGCAATACCCTCACCCGGAAGATGAAAGAACGGGAGAATTGAGCCGGTCTAGCCCGCCGCGCAAGCCTCGAGCTTTTGTCCCGGCAGGTTGAGGGCCCCGGTGAGCTCGCTCACGCTCTTTAGCTCGTGACGACCGAGGTACTCGGCGATGCCGGCGTTGAGCTTCTTGCACACCAGCGGATCGTAGAAGAGGGCGGTGCCGACGCCGATGGCGGAGGCGCCGGCCAGCAGGAACTCCAGGGCATCCTTCACTGTGGTGACGCCGCCCTGGCCGATGATGGGGATGTTGTGGACCTTGGCCACCTGATATACCTGCTGCACCTTGAGCAGGGCAATGGGCTTGATGGCCGGTCCCGAGAGACCCCCCTGGAAGTTGCCGATCACCGCCTCGCGCTTCTCCACGTCTATCGCCATACCCATCATGGTGTTGATCACCGCGAAGCCGTCGGTGCCCGCCTCGATGCAGCGGCGGGCGTTCAGCGCGATGTCCGTCTGGTTGGGGGAGAGCTTGGTGATGAGGGGCTTCTTGGTGACGGCGCGGCAGGCGCCCACCACCCGCGCCGACATGTCCGGGTCGTTGCCGAACTGCACGCCGCCTTCCTTCACGTTGGGGCAGGAGATGTTGATCTCCATGGCGTCTATGGGTGAGTCGTCGAAGCGGCGCGTGACTTCAGCGTATTCTTCTATCGTGGAACCTGAGACGTTGGCGATGAAGCGGGTCTCGGCGAAGTCCAGGGTTGGCAGGATGTGCTTCACCACGTGATCCACACCCGGGTTCTGCAGTCCGATGGCGTTCAGCATCCCGGATGGAGTCTCGTAGACCCGATGGGGTTTGTTGCCCAGGCGCGGTTTCAGGGTGGTGCCTTTCAGGCAGACAGCGCCGGCATCCCGGTTGGAAAAGCCCTCCACCCGCGTATATTCTTCGCCGAACCCGACGCAACCCGAGAGCAGCACCAGCGGCGTATCGAACCGCATGCCGCAGAAGCTGATCTTGAGGGACTCGAGGTGGGCACTGGGTTCTTTCATACGGGGCGACGATGTTTCACGTGGTGCTGTTTCAGCCGGAGATCCCGCCGAACACGGGCAATATCATACGCCTCTGCGCCAACGCCGGGGCGGCGCTGCACTTGATCCATCCTCTGGGTTTCGAGTTGAGCGAGGCGCGGGTGAAGCGCGCCGGTCTCGACTACCACGAGATGGCTACGGTACAGGAGCACGCGGACCTCGACACCTTCAAACAGGCGGTGGCGCCGTCACGGCTCTTCGCCGTCTCCACCCGCGGCACCCGGCGCTACACCGATGTGGCTTACGCGTCGGGCGATGCTTTCCTCTTCGGACCCGAGACCCGCGGTCTGCCCCAAGACCTGCTGGACACCATGCCCGAGAGTAAGGTGCTGCGTCTGCCCATGCGGCCGGATAACCGCAGCCTCAACCTCTCCAACGCCGTGGCGGTGCTGGTCTACGAGGCCTGGCGGCAACAAGGTTTCGCCGGCGCCAAATGAAAACGGCGCGCACTCGCATGCGCCCCGTCTAAATCCGACTTCAGACGATCACTGCTTGAGCAGGGCGGTGGCCTTGTCGAGTTCCGCGCTGTATTTATCGAGGGTATCTGCTACTACCACGATGTACTGCGTGGCCGTGTCCCACTGTTGTTCCTCGATGGCTTCGCGCACGCCCGGCAGGGTCTTGGCGCCGTAGCCCGTGTAGAGCCCGGCCGCGTAGATCATGTGCTTGAACCAGGGCCGCCCCGGCAGGCCGCCGGAGTAGAGCAGGTCCTGCTCCATGGTCTGCAGCTGATGGTTCAGGTCGCCGAGGCGCGAGGTGTTCAGCTTGAAACCGCCGGCCGCGGCGGTGGCATAGGCCGCGTCATAGGCGGCGGCGCTGGCCTTGAGCTTCACGAGCGCGTTGTCGAGCGGCGCGAAGTCAAGGAAGGGCACGGGTTTCGCCTCCGGCGGCGGCACGCTGGTCACGGTCGGATCCGCCGCCAGTGTGAAGGCGTGGTCCGCCAAGAGCTGGTCCTGTTCCGCGTTGTGGGCCCGCAGGTCGTCCGCCAGGGAATGGAGCTGGTTCAAGTACTCGCCCACCGTGTCGGCGAAGGGCCCGTAGCTGAAGGGCAACACGTCCGCGTCGGCGAAGCGCAGCGCGGTGTGACCCGCCACCTCGGACATGGCCACGCCGTATTTGAAGCCTGGGTCGCCGAAGCGGTTGTAGTGGTCCCAGGAATCGTAGAGCGAGTGGTAGTCGCCACCCTCGCCTTCGCCGGAGAAACCGATGTCGATGGAGGCGATGCCGAGATGGTCCAGGAAAACTGTGTAATCGGAACCTGAACCCAGGGCTCCGATGGACAGATCCTGGCCAGAGGCGGCGAGCTTGGCGAGCTTTTCATCCTCAGGAGAGGCGTTCTTGGCGAAACCGCGGGTCTCGAGCAGGGCCCGCTGCCGGTCGGTGATGTTCACGCCCGTCTCGGGGTCGGTGACGCCGGCGGCCAGCTGGTCGAACATGTGCTGCAGCGGGTACGAGCCCTCCGCGTTCAGGAAGCCGCGGCTGTTGTTGTCGGTGTTGATGTAAACCACCGCCTTCTTCTGCAGCTCCTCCGCATTGGTCTCGCTCCACTCGGTGGAGCCGAGCAAGCCCGGTTCCTCGCCGTCCCAACTGGCGTAGACCAGGGTGCGCTTCGGGCGCCAGCCGGTCTTGAGCAACGCGCCGATGGACTGGGCTTCGTTCAGGAGCGCCACGTTACCCGAGAGCGGATCGGCGGCACCGAACACCCAACCGTCATGGTGATTGCCGCGCATCACCCACTGGTTGGGATACACGCTGCCCTTGATCATGGCCACCACGTCGTAGATCGGCTTCTGGTCCCAGTTGGAGAACACCCTGAGATGTGCCTTCGCCGGGCCCGGGCCGATGTGGTAGGTCATGGGCAAAGCACCGCGCCAGGCGGGAGGTGCTACCTCGCCTCCCAGCGCCTCGAGAAAGGGCTTGGCGTCGTTGTAGGAGATGGGTAGCACCGGAATCCTGAGGACGGTCTTGGCGTCCTTCAGGTCGAAGCTGCCCGGTTCCCGAGGTGAACCCCGGCCCGGGGTGAGAGGGTCACCGGGATAGACCGGCATGTCCGCCACCGAGCCGCGCTGCACGCCGGCGTCGCTTCTGAACGGTCCCTTGGGATAGACGTCGCCCTGCCAGTAGCCGTCGTCGCGCGGATCGGAGTAGATGATGCAGCCCACCGCGCCGTGCTCGTAGGCGAGCTTGGGCTTCAGGCCGCGCCAGCCAGCACCGTAGCGGGCGATAACGATCTTGCCCTTCACGTCCACGCCATGGCGCGCCAGTTCCTTGTAGTCGTCCGGCATGCCGTAGTTCACGTATACGAGCTCGGCGGTCACATCGCCGTCGGCACCGTAGACGTTGTAGGGCGGGAGCACGTCGGTGAGACCGGAAGTGTTGTCGCCCGCCACCTGGGGCTCATGCAGGGCCGCCTTGAAGGCACTCGGTGCTACGAGTTCGAGCGTCTCTTCCTTGGGTGTGGGGTAGAGCACGTAGAAGGTCTCGATTTGCGCATCCCAGCCCCAATTGCGGAAGAGCTTCAGCATCATCTCCGCGTTGGCCTTGTCGTGGGGCGTGCCCACGTTGTTGGCGTCCGAGGCCATGTCCTTGTTCCAGGCGCTCTGCTGGGCAGCGCTCAGACCCGCGTCGAACTTTCGCTCCAGGGCGGCTTCCGCCACGGCGTCGGGGGCGGAGAAGCCGACCATGGCCGGGGCCCGACCGGCGGCGCCCAGGGCAGCGCCGGTCAAGAGGAGCGAGGCCAGGGATACCAGGAATCTCGAGGATTTCATGCGCATGGCAACCTCAAAAGCTGGGAGGAGGAAACGGAGGGTTAGATGATATGGCCGGTGTAAGGTTCCGGCACGGGGTACATCCCTGAGCAGGTCCGATTCCGGGCCGGGGGGGGTTAGCTGGCGCTCTCTTGTTTCAGCGCCCGGCTCATCAAGGTCTCCACCGCCGCGCGGGGATCGAGACCCTGGTAGAGGATGCGGTAGAGCTGCTCCGAGATGGGCATCTCCACC
>DASUBN010000295.1:0-5901 GCA_035763245.1 Gammaproteobacteria bacterium
GGTTCTCCTTAAGATTATGGCCGCCACGGGCGGCGCCCCGGATTTCGACCTTCGACCCAACGGTAAATTTCAAAAGGATCACGGTATTTTTGCCACCGCTCTCCCGGCCAAACAAGTCACCGACCAGACCGGTCCCGCGCGCTACGCACCCGGCAGCGAGGATTGGAGCACAGCGCCCGTGCGCTGCCTACCCTCCCCCTGCGGTACGTGGGCTAGCGGCGGCCGGTGAGGAACCAAGTCTCCACCGTGCCCTTGCCCTTCACGGCGATGGGGCCGCGGGGTTCTAACACATAGCGCTCCTGCAGCAGCGCGTGGGTGGAGGCGCTCACCTGGATCGCGCCCGGCAGGCCGTGGGATTCCATGCGGCTCGCGGTGTTCACGGTGTCGCCCCACAGGTCGTAGATGAACTTCTTGAGGCCGATCACACCGGCCACCACCGGGCCGCTGTTGAGGCCGATGCGCACGTCGAGGGCGATGCCCTGCTCCTGCCGGAAGGCCGCGACGGCCTCGCGCATGCCGAGCGCCAGCTCCGCCGCCACCACCGCGTGGTCGGGCCGCTCCACCGGCAGGCCGGCGCAGGCCATGTAGGCGTCGCCGATGGTCTTGATCTTCTCGACCCCGAGCCGGCCGCTCAGGGCGTCGAAGCGGGAGAAGAGCTCGTTGAGGAGGCGCACCACCTCGGGCGCCGGGGTGCGGGCTGACCAGGCGGTGAAGCCCACGATGTCGGCGAACACCACCGTGACCTCGGCGAAGGCATCCACCACCGCCTGCGGGTCTTCCTTCAGGCGCGCGGCGATGGGCCCGGGCAGGATGTTGAGCAAGAGCTGCTCGGATTTCTCCTGCTCGCGCTCCAGGGCCGCACGCATGCGGGCGCGCTCGCCCACGAAATAGCGCAGCAATATATAGACGAGGCAAGAGAACAGCAGCAGGTTCTCGGTGTACCAGAGGGCAGCACCGGTGCCGCCTACAAGGCCACTGCCCAGGGCGAGCAGCAGGAAGGCGGCGAACCAGTACACGGAGGCACGCACGCCGTAGAAGAGGAGCGCCATGAGCGGCGCGAGCAGGGCCCAGAGGCTCACGGCGCCGCTGGCGGCGAAGCCGCCGAGCTGAAGCTGCACGCCGAAGGGCACGCCGAGCGCCGCGGCGAGCAGCAGGAACTGGAGCAGCCGCCGATCCTTGCGGATCAGGAAATGGGCGAAGGCTGCCGCCACCGCGAGGGTGTCCAGGCCCGCCGTCGCGGCCGCGACCGGCAGCCGGAGTGCGTGGAACCAGCCGACGCAGACCGCACCGGCCAGGAGGGCGAACACGCCCAGGAACAAGAGCAGGGTCTTCAGCAGCCGCTCGTCCGGGGCATCGCCCGGGCGTGCCGCCAGGTTGTCGATGCGATCGATCCAGCGCTGCGCTGCCGCCCGGATGCCCATGCCCCGCTCCCCTGCTGGCCCCAGGGCAGTATCGCAGAATCCCGGGAAGGCGCAGAATCACCGCATGCAGCCGGAACGCCAGATCTCCCTGTTCTGCGTCATGGCGGGGGGCGCCCTCGTCTACCCCGAGGTGCGGATGCTGCTGCAGCATGCGGAAGAAGTGCCCGGCGGACAGCTCATGACCGGCGGCTTCTTCGGCGCCGGGGCGGTGTTCTTCGGCACCCTGCTCACCCTCGACGCCGGCCCGCGCTGGTTCAAGGCGCTGTCCCTGGGATTCTGGGGACTGGTGGCGCTGGCCTTCGCCGCCGCCATGCAGTTCGGCGCGTCCCGAAGTCCGGGGCCGGTGCGCATGGGGCTCTTCGAGTTCTTCACCGCGCTCGTGCTGGTGGCTTTCTTCGGCACGCTCTACGGCAACTGGTGGGTGGAGCGGCGGGCACGCCGGACATCATGAGCGGCGGACTCACGCCGGAGAAGTGCCCCGACTGCGGAGGCGACCTGGATTTCCTGGAGAAGAACTCCTTCAACGGCCGGGTGTTCCGGGAATACTGGTGCGCCAAATGCGAGCGCACCGTCACCCAGGAAGAAGGCGTGGCGCTCTGGCAAGTGCTGCACGACGTCAACGAAGCGCAGCGGGAGACGGTGCCGGCGCCTGCCCCGCCCGCAAGGGAAACGAAACGCCCCTGGTGGAAGTTCTGGAAGTGAATCAGCGCCCGGTCCAGACTCCGGGGCTGCTCTTGCTGGCGAAGATGAAGATCACCAACAGGTCTTCGATGGGCAGGAAGATCAGGCCGAGGATGGCGAGGTAGACGAACCACTCCCCCATGAACCCCAGGGCGTGGACCCAGCGGGCGGCAAACAGGCCGGCGAGGTAACCAACGACGAGCCCGGGCGCGGCCCAAAGATAACCGGCGCTGGGAATGTCGGAGATCACGCCGCCGGCGATGAGGCCGGCCGAGAAGCCGGCCAGCACGCAGAAGAAGAACACCGAAGGCATGAAGACCGCGTAATCGTAACGGTAGCCTTCCTGCCGCCGCGCCCTGAACTCCCCGACGATGGACCAGCCGAACAGCGCCAGCAGCGCGCCGCCCCCGACGAGCGTGCTCGCCCAACCGGCGATGGAGCCCTTGGCCGCCCCCGGCAATCCCAGCGCCATCAGGATCAGGCAGCCGAAGATCAGGAGCGGGATCTCGATGTGCACATGGCGGCGCTCGCCGCGGGAGCGCCGCCACTGGCCGATGCGGAACTCGATCACCCGCGGCAGGAACGAGAGATGGAACGCCGGCGAGAAAAACGGCGGCGGCGCTTTCAGGAAGGCGCCGTCCGGCGCGGGCTCTGGGGCGGTCTCAGACATGCGCACCCCCTTCCCGAAAAGCATCCTGATGCCTTTCCCGTTTCAGATGAACACCGCGGTGGAAACGCCAAAGCGCCTGGCAAGCCGCTTGATCTGGCGTGCATTAAGCTCCCGTTTGCCTGCCAACACTTCCGACACCACGCCCTGGCTGCCGATCTCCGGAAGCTCCGTCTGACGCAAACCGTGTTGCTTCATCAGGAATCTGAGCACCGCCACCGGGCTCGCGCCCGGGATACGTTCATGCTCCGTCTCATAACGCTCGACGAAGACGCTCAAGGCATCCGCCAGTTCCGCCAGAGGATGCTTCTCGTCCTCCCCGATCTCGTCGAGGATCGCATCGAGGATGCCGACCGCGCGCGCATAGTCGGCCTTCGTGCGCAACGTGCCGAGCGGCACCCGGCCGCGAAGCCGGCGGTACGCACCCGCCATTTCCTTGATCTGGGTGGACGTCATGTTCACTCCTTCCACTTGCCCCGGTCGTACTCCGCATGCGTGAGCACGTGCCGGATATATACCTTCCCGCGGTTGTAATGGATCGCGGCTATCAACCGATACTTGTTCCCACCGATGTCGAACACCGTGAACTTGCCGACCTTGTCAGCCGTCACGAACGAGCGCCTGATGTCGGCAAAGGAGGCGAAATCGGTCTTTGAGACGATGGCATACCAAGATTCCAACAGCCCCGCCGCCTCCCGGTGCCGGGCAGCGAATTCGCGCAGCCGTCTTCTTGTTATGACATGCACCCCGATATCGTATATCTCAATACGAGATATTGCAAGCCCGGGCGAACCCAATGGCACTGAAGGCAGCGTTCTTGCATCCAAGGGTTCCATGGGGATCCCGGTCCTTGAAATGCACCTGCAAACTCCGATCGTCGCCCTGGCTGCCTATATTTTAATCAAGTAAATTATGCTAAGATTATTGGCATTATTTACTTAATAGAGCCGCCCCCATGGCCGCCCTGCGGGAACAGTTCCTGGAACGCTTCGCCCGCGCCCTGTTCCAGAAGCGCGGCTCCGGCTTCGTGCTCAAGGGCGGCGGCGCGCTGCGCGCGCTCTTCGGCCCCGAGCGGCTCACCCAGGACATCGACCTGGACTTCATCGGCGCGAAGCGCAGCGCCGACTCCCTGCACACGAGCGTGCACCGCGCCATCGCGGCCGCGGCCCGGGGCCTCGGGCTCACGGACCTCAGGGTCTCCGAGCCCGGCAAGGCGGAGCGCAGCCCGCGCTGGAAGCTCAACTTCAGCGACGCCGCCGGCGTGCGCCAGCACCTGGAGATCGAAGTCTCCCGCGACCCCGAGCGCGCGCCGCCCGGCGGCGTGGTGGTGCAGAAGCCCTTCGAGCCCAGGGCCGCCACCGGCATCGCCCGCTTCTGGGTGGACGTCTACGACGAAGCGACGCTCGCCGCCACCAAGCTCGCGGCATTGCTCGGGCGCGAAGTGCCGCGGGACGTGTACGACCTGGACCTCCTGCGCGCCGCGGCGCCCGCGATCCCGCCCGCGCTCACCGCCTGGGCGGTGGCGCGCGCCCATCCCGACGGGCAGGACCCGGTGCGCGTGCTCTGGGAGCACCTGGACGCCCTCGGCTACGAGCGCTACCGGGCGGAACTGGAAGGCTCGCTCAGCCCCGACGCCGCCGCGCGGCTGGACGAGACCGAGTGGACCGCCATGAAACTGCGGGTGGGCGAATACCTGGAGCGGCAGCTCCGCGTCGCCCGCCCGTGAAACCCTGGCAGCTGCGCCTCGAGGAACGGCTGCGGACAGGCGATGCGCCCGCCGTGCTGAGCCGCGATCTCCTGGCACGCATGGCGCGCGGCGCGCGCGGCGGGGAAGACCTCCCGGCGAGCAGCCTCACCCACTGGATCCGCGCCGCCGCCAAGAACGGCCGGCTGCAACCGGTGGTGCGCGGCCTCTACCTCAACCGCTGGCGGGCCCGCCCGGCAGCGCTGGCCGATGCGGCGGCGTGGCTGCGGGCCGACGCCGTGGTCTCGCTCAACACCGTGCTCGCGGAGGCCGGCGCGCTCAACAACCCCACGCACATCGTCACCGCCGTGGTGCCGCTCGATGCCGGCGCGCCGCCGCCCCGGCTCGGCCGCCAAGCCACCCACGCCGGCAGCTTCCAGTTCCACGGCCTGCCGCGGCGCATCCTCGAAGCGGGTGCGCCCGAAGACCGGCTCGAACCGGCCGGCGCCTTCGACCATGCCCGGGCCACGCCCGAGAAGGCGCTGGTGGACTGGCTCTACCTCGCCGCCAGCCCGCGCAGCACCCGCCACCTGCCGCCGCGCGGCGACGTCGACGTGGACCGGCTCAAAAGATCCCGGCTGCGGGCGCTCGCCCGCGCCGCGGGGGTGACCGACGTGTTAGATACTTGGCTCAACAGGAAGCCGGATTGACCGGACGACCCGCCTTCAGGCCTTCACGCCGCCGCCCATGGCCGTGACCAGACGTCTCACCACCATCCAGAAGAGCAGCGTCGCGATCAGCAGCAGCACGTTGCAGCCGACGGTGTACTCCGCATAGGTGGTGATGCCCGCGGCGGTGCTCATGTCCGTGTCGCTGCGGGCGAGCATCCAGCCCGCCACGTTGCCGATCAGGAACATGGCCCACCAGGCGCCCAGCAGCTGATCCCCCGCCGCCGGCTTCGCCTCGCCGCCCGCCTCCGCCGCGCAGGCCTTGAACAGGTGCTTCACCGTCTCGTAGGGCCGGTAGAGATTGATGAAGGGGATGAACCAATACCCCACCGCCCAGCCGGGGGAGACATAGCTATAGGGCGTGGCGAAGCCCCGGGCCTGCTGCACCGCCTTATAGAGGAAGCGCAGGAACAGCACCGCGATGGCGATGTAGGCCGCGAGCTCCACGAACCCGGCCCCCGCCATGACCAGGAGCGCGAGGCCGGCCGCCCGGGTGCCGCCGCTGCCGGGCTCCAGCGCCCCGGCGCCCGACAGGGCCCCGATCACCGCGAAGCCGCCCAGCACCTCCACCCCCAGCACCACCCCATAGACACCCAAGAGCCACCGCAACCAGCGGCCCAGCTTCTCGAACAGAGAGTCATCACCCATGGCTATTCTCCCCGGTACTTATTAGTAGAAACTCCCGGCAAGAGTCTACTCTCCCGAGACGCGGCCCATTTA
>DASUBN010000296.1:0-3985 GCA_035763245.1 Gammaproteobacteria bacterium
CGGCCATGACGACGCGCGGCTTCACCGAAATCGAAGCCGAGCAGATCGCCCATCTGGTCGCCGACGTGCTGGAGGCTCCGAACGACGAGGCGGTGGCTGCCACCGTGCGCGAGAAGGTGTCGGCGCTGTGCAAGAAGTTCCCGGTCTACGGCGGCAGCGTGAAGTTCTGACAAGCAGAGGCCGGGGACGAACTAAAAATGAGCAATTTTGGTTTCTGGCAAGGCGAAAAGCGGCGAGGTGCCGGAGTGTACAAGCGAGTACATGACGGCGCCGAGCCGGTTTTCAACGCCGCCAGAAAGCAAAAGGGCCGTTTTTAGGAGTTCCCGGTGCATTGTCCGTTCTGCAACCATGAGGATACCAAGGTTATAGATTCCCGCCTGGCGGGCGAGGGGCAGCAGGTGCGCCGGCGGCGGGAATGCGAGAAGTGCGGCGAGCGCTTCACCACCTTCGAGAGCGCGGAACTCGTGATGCCGCGCATCGTGAAGACCGACGGCAGCCGCGAGCCCTACGACGAGCACAAGCTGCGCATGGGCATGACCCGCGCCCTGGAGAAGCGGCCGGTGAGCACCGAGGCCATGGAGGCGGCCCTGGCGCGCATCGTGCACAAGCTGCAGGTGACGGGTGAGCGCGAGATCAAGTCGCGCCAGCTGGGCGACTGGGTGATGGAGGAGTTGAAGGGCCTGGACGAGGTGGCCTACGTGCGATTCGCCTCCGTGTACCGGCGCTTCCAGGACGTGAACGAGTTCCGGGAGGAGATCGAGCGTCTCCAGGACGAATCGGCCCGGGAAGCCCTGAAGCGCGAGCAGATGCCGCTGTTGCCCGAAGATGAGAGCAAGAAGAAATAACCCATGAGCGAATTCAACGCCGCCGACCACGGTTACATGGCCGAGGCCCTGCGCCTCGCCGAACTCGGGCTCTACACCACCGACCCCAACCCGCGAGTGGGCGCGGTGGTGGTGAAGGACGGCGAGGTCGTGGGCCGTGGTTTCCACGCCAGGGCCGGCGAAGCCCACGCGGAAGTATTGGCCATGAAGGAAGCCGGTGCCGCCGCGAAAGGCGCGGACCTCTACCTGACCTTGGAGCCCTGCTCCCATCAAGGCAAGACGCCGCCCTGCGCCGAGGCGGTGATCGCGGCGGGCATCAAGCGCGTGGTGGCGGCCATGACCGACCCCAACCCGCAGGTGTCGGGCAAGGGCTTCGAGAAGCTGAAGGCGGCCGGCATCGCCACGGCCCAGGGCCTGATGGAAGCGGACGCCCGGGCGCTGAACCCCGGGTTCATCAGCCGCATGACCCGCGGCCGTCCCTGGGTGCGCAGCAAGCTGGCCGTGAGCCTGGACGGGCGCACCGCGCTCGCCACGGGCGAGAGCAAGTGGATCAGCGGGGAAACGTCCCGGGAAGACGTGCACCGTTGGCGGGCGCGCAGCTCAGCGGTGCTCACAGGGATAGGCACGCTCCTGAAGGACGACCCTTCCCTCAACGTGCGCCTGCCCGGGGAGTGGCGCCAGCCCATCAAGGTGGTGGTGGATTCCTATCTCAGCACGCCTCCCGATGCCAAGATCCTGAAGCAGCAACCGGACTCCGTGTTCATCGCCACCACGGTGGAGGACCCGGAGGAGCAGGAGCTGCTCGCCAGGGCCGGCGCCAACATCCAGGCCTTCCCCGCCAAGGGCGGCGGCATGATGGACCTGAAGGCGGTGCTGGAGACCTTGGCGGAACTCGAATGCAACGAAGTGCTGGTGGAGGCGGGGGCCGGCATGAACGGGCCGCTGCTCGCCGCCGGGCTCATCGACGAGATCATCCTCTACATGGCGCCCCATCTCCTGGGCGACACGGCCCGGGGCATGTTCAGCCTCCCCACGCTCGCCTCCATGGAGCAGCGCCGGCAGGTGGATATCGTGGACATGCGCATGATCGGCAAAGACATACGCCTCATCCTCCGGCCAAAGCAGGACTGATGTTCACCGGGATCATCAAGGCCGTCGGCAAGGTGGAATCGCTCGCGCCCGTGGGCGGCGACGTGCGCATCGGCATCGGCACGGGTGAACTCCCCATGCAGGGCGTGAACCTGGGGGACAGCATCTGCGTGAACGGCTGCTGCCTCACGGTGATCGCCAAGCGCGCCAACGGCTTCGACGCGGACGCGTCCAAGGAGACCCTGGGCCTCACCACCCTGGGTGAACTCAAGCCCGGCTCGCCGGTGAACCTGGAGACGGCACTGACTTTGAGTACGCCGCTCGGGGGGCATCTGGTCAGCGGCCACGTGGACGGGGTGGGCGTGATCCGCTCCCGGCGCGAGGAGGCCCGCTCGGTGCGCTTCGACATCGAGGCCCCGGAGGCCTTGAGGCGCTACATCGCCCACAAGGGTTCGGTGTGCGTGGACGGGGTGAGCCTCACGGTCAATGCCTTGAGGGATAATGTGTTCGACGTGAACATCATCCCCCATACCATGAGTAATACGGTGTTCAGCGGCTACCGGGTCGGCAGCCGGGTGAACCTGGAGGTGGATGTGATGGCCCGCTACGCCGAACGCCTGCTCGCGGAGCGCGGCGCATGAAGGACGATGCCGCCGTGACGCTCAACAGCATCGAGGAGATCCTCGCCGAACTCGCCGCCGGCCGCATGGTGGTGGTCATGGACGACGAGGACCGGGAGAACGAGGGCGACCTCATCATGGCCGCCGAGAAGGTGCGCCCCGAGGACATCAACTTCATGGCGCGCTACGGCCGCGGCCTCATCTGCCTCACGCTCACCCGGGAGCGCTGCCGCCAGCTGCACCTGCCCTTGATGGTGCGCGACACCGACAAGGACCAGACCACCAACTTCACGGTGTCCATCGAGGCCGCCGAGGGCGTGACCACCGGCATCTCCGCCTACGACCGGGCCCATACGGTGCGCACCGCGGTGCGGCCCGACGCGGAGCCGGCGGACCTGAAGCAGCCCGGCCACATCTTCCCGCTCATGGCGCAGCCGGGCGGCGTGCTCACCCGCGCGGGGCACACCGAGGCGGGCTGCGACCTGACGCGCCTCGCGGGCCTCGAGCCCGCCGCCGTGATCGTGGAGATCCTGAACGAGGACGGCAGCATGGCGCGCCGCCCGGACCTGGAGAAATTCGCGAAGGAGCACAAGCTCAAGATCGGCACCATCGCCGACCTCATCCGTTACCGCATCGAGAAGGAGAAGACCGTCGAACGGGTGGCGGAACGCCGCGTGCCCACGGAGTTCGGCGAGTTCAGGCTCATGGCCTACGAGGACCGGGTGAACAAGGCGCTGCACCTGGCGCTCGTCTCCGGGGAACTCAAGCCCGGCGAGCCGACCTTGGTGCGCGTGCACCTGCAGAACTCCCTGAGCGACATGGTGGGCGTGCAGTGGGACGAGCTCGGCTGGCCCCTGCGCCACGCCATGCGCCGCATCGGCAAGGAGGGCGGGGTGCTGGTGATCCTGCGCCAGGCGGAGGAGCCGGTGGAGCTCTTGCGCCGCCTCAAGGGCCACGGCGCCGCGGCCGCGGAGGAGGAAACCGTGGGCGCGGCGGAACTGCGAACCTACGGCGTGGGCGCGCAGATCCTGTTGGACCTCGGCGTGACCCGCATGAGAGTGCTCAGCCAGCCCAAGAAGATGCTCGGTATCTCCGGTTTTGGTCTTGAGGTTGTCGGATACGTCACGCCGGATTGAGGCGTTTCTCGGTTAAAATAGTCTCCAGTCTTTATCGAGTTCTTTGTCATGGCGAATCCAAGGGTCATCGAGGGCGGACGCTCGGCGAAAGGCATGCGCATCGCCATCGTGGCGGCGCGCTTCAACCACTTCGTGGTGGACAAGCTCCTGGCCGGCGCGATGGAGACGCTCAACGCCGCCGGCATCAGCGCCCAGGACCTGGACATCGTCCGGGTGCCGGGCGCCTTCGAGATCCCCCTGGCCGCCAAGAAGCTCGCCGCCGGCAAGAGCTACGATGCCGTGATCACGCTCGGCGCGGTGATCCGCGGCGGCACCC
>DASUBN010000297.1:0-4737 GCA_035763245.1 Gammaproteobacteria bacterium
CTCTTCAGGTCCACATCCACCAAGACGGGCTTCGCTCCCACCCGCACCACCACGTTGGCGGTGGCGGCGAAGGTCATGGCGGGGACGATCACCTCGTCGCCGGGGCCGATGCCGGCCATGACCAGGGCCTCCTCCATGGCGCCCGTGGCGTGCAGGAAGCTGCGCAGCTGGCGCTTGCCACCCAGGTAATCCGTCAGCCCCTGCTCGAACTGCTGCACCATGTGGCCGGTGGTGATCCAGCCGGAGCGCAGCACGTCCACGACGCCCTGGATGGTCTCGTCATCCAGGCTGGGACGGGTGAAAGGCAGGTAGTCTTTGCCGCTCATATATACCTTGCTTCAGCTGCGGGCGACCAGGAATACGCCCACGATGATGATGCCGATGCCAGTCATGCGCATCACGTTGACTGACTCGCCCATGAACGCCCAGGCGATGAAGGCGGTCACCACGTAGCCCAAGGAGAGCATCGGATAGGCGATGCTCACCTGTACCCGGGACAGTGCCAGGATCCACACCACCACGCTGATGACGTAACAGGTGAGGCCGCCCAGGATGTGGGGTTCGAAGGCCAGCTTGAGCCCGGCCTGGAAGATGGTGGCGGGCGTGAGCCTGATCGCCCCCATGTGGCTGACCCCCGCCTTGAGCAGGAGTTGGGCGGCGGCGTTCAACAACACGCCGGTGAGCACCAGGGCGAAACTCACGAGGTTCATGGCTTCCTCACGGCGACGTGGTCCGGTTCGCGGCCGATGACGATCATGGGCAGGCCCTCGGCCGCGAGCTTGTCATAGGTCTCGGGCGGCATCACGGCGATCGCCGCCGGATCCGAACGCCATTGTGCGGCAAACGTGTCGAGTTCGGGTATCCACTTCCGGGGTTCCCGGCCGATGCCGAACTCGAGCTCGCCCTGATAGGCGACGATGGTCATGGTACGCCCCAGGTAGAACGGCAGCGATTGGGGATAGTCGTTAAGGCTGTAGAAAGGCTGGCCGGGCTTGTCGTAGGGGGCGATCGCGAGCGCCAGGCTGTGCTGCGAGTAGATGGGTGACAGCACCTGGGCGCCCGCCGATACGGTCTGGGTGGCTAGGAACATCCCTGCGCCGAGCACCACGAGGCTCGTGGCGACCTTGTCGAAATAGGCGAGCAGGAATCCGGCGATGCCGAGCAGCAACAGCGCCCCGCAACCGGCCATGAGCCAGGGCAGGAAGGCCTGGTAAAGCTCCACCGGCACCCTGCCGCCGTGGCGTTGCAGTTCCGGAGCCTGCCACAGCGCGGCGATGGCCAGCACGATGCAGCAGAGCGCGCTCAGCATGGCGTCGCCGCGTTTCAAGCGCGCGAGCTCGCGGCCCACGAGCAGCGCCAGCGCCGGGAAGATTGGCAGGATGTAGCTGCCGAGCTTGGAGTCCGACAGAGAGAAGAACAGGAAGATGAAGCCGCACCAGAGCCACAGGAAGAGCCCGTGATCGAATCGCCCTTCCACCGGAACGGTCTCGGCGTCGCCATCCACGATGGCAGCCGCGTTCCGCCGCAGATAACGCAGGACGAGTTCATGGTTCACGAAGCGCACCAGCGCGCGCAGGAACTGCGGCAGGAAGCACCAGAGACCGAACAGCAGGATGGGGATGAAGAACCACCAGGGTTCGTAACGGTGGGCGATCTTGGTGAGGAAGCGCTGGAAGTGCTCGTGGATGAAGAAGAACTGCACGAACTCCGGGTTGCGCAGGCTTACGAGCAGGAACCAGGGTGCGGCGATCACGAGATAGATGAGCAGACCGCCGACGAAGTGCAGTTGCCTGAAGCGCACCCAGTCGCGCTTGATGCCGACGTAGAGCAGGAACACCGCACCCGGGAGCACCACGGCCTCCAGGCCCTTGCTCAGGGTGGCCAGGGCGGCCATGACCCAGGCGGCATACATCCAGGCGCGGCGCGCCCGCAGGCTCGCCGCCTCCATGGCAAGCAGGAACCCGAACAGGCTCCCACACATGAAGAACGTGACCCCCATGTCGAGGGTGTTGAAATGCCCCATGATGGTGAAGTACACGCTGCCCACTAGCGTGAGCACCCCGAACCAGGCGCTCCGCCCGCCGAAGAGGCGCGTGCCGGCGTAGCCGGTCATGAGCAGGCACAAGAACCCGGTCAGCGCGGTCCACAGGCGCGAGGTGGCGTTACTGGCGCCGAAAGCCTCGTAGACCACAGCCGTGGCCCAGTACTGCAGCGGCGGCTTCTCGAAGTACTTGAGGCCATCCAGGCGTGGCGTGACCCAGTCGCCGGACACGACCATCTCCCGGGGGATCTCGGCGTAACGGCCTTCGTCGGTCTGGAACAGATCCCGCTGACCGATCCCCGTGAACCACGCCGCGGCCAGGAGCGCGGCGGCCAGGATGACTCGCGTAGGCAGGGTCATGGCCATAGAAAGGGGCGGTTCGAGTTAGGAAAGCTGCGGATTATATAGTGTGGGCCACGGGGCCGCGAATAACCGGGCGGTGGTGCGGCTCTGGCTTTAAGCTTCAGTCGTGGGTCTGGCACGCCCGGCGGGCCCATTTGGCCAGGGTCTCGGCGTCCTCGAGCACTTCGGCCGGCGCCTCGTAATAGCGGTGCAGCTCCTTGGCGCCGCGCGGACTGAAGGGCCGGCTGCCCTTGGCGAGGTAGGCAGGGCGGCTCGCCTCATCGGTGCGCAGATAGAGGCTGCCCTTGTGGACGATGCCGAAGAAACTGGCGCCCAAGTAGAGGCCGTGGCCTCCGAACATGGGACGCACTTTCAAAGGCCCGGCATCCGCGAGCTGCTCGACCACGAAATCCAGGAAGGGAGTATCGGCCACTACCGCAGAGGCGCCGCGAGGCCCGTCTCTCGGTAACGCCGATAGTCGCCGAGGACCAGGGCATGGTCGAAGGCCAGCGGCGGGGGCTGCAGAGGATCGAAGGCCTGGGCCTTGGCCGCGTCGTCCCCCGCCCGGGGGCTGCCGCGCGCCTCACCTATATAGACGGCGGTGACGGTGTGGCCGCGCGGGTCCCGGGCCGGATCGGAGTACAGGCCGAGCAGGACTTTAAGGCGTACCTGGAGACCCGTCTCCTCCTTCGCCTCGCGCACCGCCGCCCGCTCCAGGCTCTCCCCCACTTCCACGAAACCGCCGGGCAGGGCCCAGCCTGGCGGCGGGTTGCGGCGCTCGATGAGCACCACTCGTCCGGGCTGGTCCAATAGTTCGATGATCACGTCCGCCGCCAGGAGCGGCGTCACCGGTCTCGCCATCTCGCCCACCCCGCAAAACTTCGTTCAGCCGTGTTTCCCCGTGAAGCGGATGATCTGTCGCCGGGACCGCTTGTCGGGACGTTTCTCCGGTGCCGGATTCGCGAGCGCCGCCTGGCGCCGCCGCTCCGCGCGCTCGATGCGCAGTTGCCGGCTTTCCTCGGTCTCCTCGTAGAGACCTAAGGCGACGCTCGCCGGACCACGCCGGCCGGAGAGGCCACGCACCACCACTTCCATCGCCACCTCGCCGCGGCGCAGGGCGATGGTATCGCCGAGACGCACCTCCCGAGCGGGCTTCACCCGCGCGCCGTTCACATGCACCTTGCCGCCGTTCACGGCCACAGTGGCGAGCGCGCGGGTCTTGAAGAGCCGCGCGGCCCACAGCCATTTGTCGAGGCGCACATCCCTGGGATCGTGCATGCAAGCGCTCCGCCCTTATCTGGGCGGCGCTCGGAGACCGCCCTTGGCTCCACCTTATATGAAAGAGCCTTGGGCCGCACCCCGGTAAAATCCCCGCTTGCTATAATTCGCAGCCCGCATTTCCCTCTGCCCCGGAGCCGCCCTTGAACCAGGCTTTCCTGAAGCACCTGAGCCAACAGACCACGGTCTTGCACGAGGCGGGCCTCTATAAATCCGAGCGCATCATCAGTACGCCGCAGCAGGCGGCCATCCGCGTGGCGGGCGGTGCCGAGGTGCTCAACTTCTGCGCCAACAACTACCTCGGGCTCTCGGATCATCCGGCGCTGGTGAGGGCCGCCCAGGAGTCCCTGCCCAAGTACGGTTTCGGCATGTCTTCGGTGCGCTTCATCTGCGGCACCCAGACGGTGCATAAGGAACTGGAGGCGCGGCTCTCGAAGTTCCTGGGCATGGAAGACACCATCCTCTATTCCTCCTGCTTCGACGCCAACGGTGGTCTCTTCGAGACGCTGCTGGACGAGCAGGACGCGGTGATCAGCGACGCCCTGAACCACGCCTCCATAATCGACGGCGTGCGCCTGTGCAAGGCCAAGCGCTACCGCTACAACAACAATGACATGGCCGACCTCGAAGCCAAGCTCAAGGAAGCGGATGCCGCTCAAGCCCGCTACAAACTCATCGCCACCGACGGCGTGTTCTCCATGGACGGCATCATCGCCAACTTGAAGGCCGTGTGCGACCTGGCGGACAAATACCACGCCCTCGTCATGGTGGACGACTCCCACGCGGTGGGCTTCATGGGCGAGAAGGGCCGCGGCAGCCACGAGTTCCGCGGCGTGATGGGCCGGGTGGACATCCTCACCGGCACCCTCGGCAAGGCGCTCGGCGGCGCCTCCGGTGGCTACACCTCGGCACGCAAGGAGATCGTGGAGTGGCTGCGCCAGCGCTCCCGCCCCTATCTTTTCTCCAACACCCTCGCGCCTGTCATCACCGCCACCACCTTGAAGGTGCTGGACATGCTTGAAAGCGACGACAGCCTGCGCAAGAAGGTACATGCCAGCAGCAAGCGCTTCCGTGAG
>DASUBN010000298.1:0-5603 GCA_035763245.1 Gammaproteobacteria bacterium
CAGAGAGGTCATTGAAGTTCTGCTGGCCCAGGGCGCTGGAGATAGTAATGTGATCGTCGGCGAAGGCGCTCGTGCCGAGGGCCAGGAGGCCGCAAGCCAGTAACACGCGACGCATCATGATGTGCTCCTGAGTCTGTCTAATAAGGTGCCGTATCGGCACACGGAGTTTAACAAAATGCCCGATGTCCGTTTCAGATGACATAGTCACAGCCCCGGGGCATGTCGCCTTCTATAAGGTGAAAGCGCCGCTCACGGCCTCGCGCAGCTCGTTCAGGCGCCCATGGAAGAAGTGTCCGGCACCCGTAAGCATGGCGAGCTTGGGGGGGGTGGGCTGTGCCTTGGCCCAGGCAAGCACGCCCTCCGCCGGCACCACCTCGTCCGCATCGCCCTGCACCAGGAGCCAGGGGCAGACCGGCGGCACGATGGGCGAGGCGTCGAAACGCTGCACCGCGGGCGCCACCGTCACGAGCCGCTCCACCGGGCGCTGGCTCTGGGCGCGCAACGCCACGTAGGCGCCGAAGGAGAAGCCGCCGAGCCAGAGCGGCAAGCCGGGATGACGAGCGTGTAGCCAGTCCATCGCCGCGAGCGCGTCCAAGGTCTCACCCGCACCGTTGTCGAAGGTGCCGGCGCTCGCGCCCACACCGCGGAAGTTGAAGCGCAGGCTCACGGCACCCATATCGTTGAACGCGCGCGCGAGCATGTAGGCCACCTTGTTTTGCATGGCACCGCCCTGCGCGGGATTCGGGTGGCAGACCACCGCCGTGGCCACGGGTACGATTTCAGGATCGTCCAGCAATCCTTCGATGAGACCCGCGGGACCCGGAAAGCTACAAGGCTCGTTGTGGCGCGGGCTGTTCACGGCGATGGGGGCATATTTGACGGGATTTAGGGGGTTAAAGCAGGCATGGAGGCGCCGGTATAATAGTCGTTTTCCCGCCCGCATTCCGCGACCCCTAAAGAAGAGCGCCCCATGAACAAGACCATCGAGCTCGAGAACCAGTATTGCGCCCACAATTACCATCCGCTGCCCGTGGTGCTCACCCGCGGCGAGGCTGTGTATGTCTGGGACGACGCTGGCAACCGCTATCTCGACATGATGAGCGCCTATTCCGCCGTGAGCCACGGCCACGCGCACCCAAGGCTCGTGAAGACCCTGGCTGAACAGGCGGCCAAGCTCGCCATCTGTTCCCGCGCCTTCCACAGCGAGAAGCTCGGGACCTTCCTGAAGCGCCTCTGTGAACTCACCGGCATGGACATGGCCCTGCCCATGAACACCGGCGCAGAGGCGGTGGAGACCGCGCTCAAAGCGGCGCGCAAGTGGGCCTACAAGGTGAAGGGCGTGCCGTCCGATAAGGCCGAGATCGTGGTATGCGCCGGCAACTTCCACGGCCGCACCATCGCTATCGTGGCGATGTCCAGTGAAGACCAATACAAGGACGGCTTCGGCCCCTTCCCCGGCGGCATGAAGCTCATCCCCTACGGCGACGCGGCCGCGCTCGAGAAAGCCATAGGCCCCAACACCGCCGCCTTCCTGGTGGAGCCCATCCAAGGCGAGGCTGGCATCGTGGTGCCGCCGGCCGGTTACCTGAAGAAATGCGCCGAGATCTGCCGCAAGCATAAGGTGCTCTTCATCGCCGACGAGATCCAGACGGGCCTCGGGCGTACCGGCAAGCTGCTCGCCTGCGAGCACGAGGGCGTGAAACCCGACGGCCTCATCCTCGGCAAGGCCCTGGGCGGCGGCCTCCTGCCCGTATCCGCTTTCCTGGCCTGCCGCGAGGTGATGGCCGTGTTCACCCCCGGCGACCACGGCAGCACCTTCGGCGGCAACCCGCTCGCTGCCGCGGTGGGGCTCGAAGCCCTCAACGTGATGGCGGAAGAGAAGCTCGCGGAACGCTCCGCGGAACTCGGTGCCCATCTGCTGGAGAAGCTCGCTGCCCTCAAGAGCCCCCTCATCAAGAGTTTGCGCGGTAAGGGTCTTTTCGTGGGTATCGAGATCGATCCGCGCAAGGCCAGGGCGCGGGAAGTCTGCGAACGGCTCATGGCCGAGGGCATCCTCAGCAAGGAGACCCACGAGACCGTGGTGCGGCTCGCGCCGCCCCTGGTAGTGACCCGCGAGCAGCTGGACTGGGCCGTGGAACGCATCGGTCATGTGCTCGCCGAGATGGGCAAGCTCAAGGCCGCATCCTGATACAGGACTCCGTGCAGAAGACGAAAAAGCCGGCTTGCGCCGGCTTTTTCGTGCCAAGCGCGGCCGCTTTAAAGCAATGCCGACGGCATGACCTTGTTGGAAGAGAGATCGATCAGGCCGCGGATGTGGCGGTAGATGTCCCAGATCCAGATCACGATGAGGCCGAGCCAGGCGAACAGGGCGCCAATGATGGTGATGAACAGCAGGCCGCAGATGAGGCAGCCCAGGATCGCGTACCAGAAGCTCTTGATCATCCAGCTCTGGTGGCTGTCGATCACCTCGCCGTGCTCGCCCTTCACCACGTAGTTGATGACCAGCGCGATGACACTGGGCAGCCCGGTGATGGCACCCAGGAGGTGGAGGAGGTAGGCCACGATGGTTATCGTGCGGCCGTTGTCCGATTCGCTCATATCCGGTTTCTCCCCGTCGGTTTCAGTTGATTGTAGCCCCGTCGCCCGGAAACTCCAGGCGCACGCGCCGGTTCTGCTTGCCCTTCTTCTCCACCTTGGCGATATGCACCCGGCCGATCTCGCCGATGCGCCGGATGTGGGTGCCGCCGCAGGGCTGCAGGTCTATACCCTCCACCTCCACCAGCCGCACCTGGCCGTGGCCGCGGGGCGGCTGCACCGACAGGGTCTTGACCAGCTCGGGTTGCGCGTCGAGTTCCGCATCCGTGATCCACCGGAAAGACACGGGGGCATCGCGGCGGATGAGCGCATTCAGCCTATCCTCCACCTCTTCCCGCTCCGGGCTCTCCGGCAGATCGAAATCCAGGCGGCCGTAGCCGTCACCCACGGCGCCGCCCGTCACCGGTGCCACAATCACCGCCGAGAGCAGGTGCAGGCAGGTATGCATGCGCATGAGCCGGTAGCGGCGCTGCCAGTCGATGCGCCCCGCGAGTCGGGCGCCCGTGGGCAGCAGCAGCGCCGAATCCTGGAGCACGTGGGCCACCTGCCCAGACTCGACGCCCTTGCGGGTGTCAGTGACCTTGAACTCGCGACCGTCCGGCAGCCGCAGCACGCCGGTGTCGCCGGGCTGGCCGCCTCCCTCGGGATAGAAGAGGGTGCGATCCAGCACCACCCGGCCCGGTTCCGCCGCCAGCACCTCCGCCTCGAAGTCCGTGGCATAAGCATCGGCGCGAAACAGGAGTTCGGTGGCGCTCATTTCCTGCCCTGCTTCTCGAAATCAAGGGCGCAAGAGTTGATGCAATAGCGCAGGCCGTCGGGGCCGGGGCCGTCGTCGAACACGTGCCCGAGGTGCGCGTCGCACTTCGCGCAGACCACCTCGGTGCGCTGCATGAAGTGGCTGCTGTCGGAATGGGTGGCGACGCTCTCCTGCCCCGCCGGCGCGGTGAAGCTTGGCCAGCCGGAGCCGGAGTCGTACTTGGTGGCGGAGGCGAACACGGGGTTGCCGCAGCAGACGCAGCGGTACATGCCTGCCTCGTGGTTCTCCACGTACTTGCCGGTGAAGGCGCGCTCGGTGGCCTTCTGGCGGGTCACGGCGTACTGCTCCGGCGTGAGCTCGCCCTGCCATTCGGCTTCGGTCTTGCTGATCTTCTGCATGGCGTCGGGTCCTCGCTGTGTCCTTAAAGATGGGGCCTGGCCTCGGAAAACGGAAGGGGCCGCGGCATCGTGTCCTCTCCATGACCCGTCCCGCCGCCCGTCTATTACCGCCAGGGTGCAGCGCGGGCTACAGCAAAGGCGCCGGTTTTGGTACCCTAGGCGCCCTCTGAACCCGGCCATCCGGCCTCCGAAACCCTCCAAAAGGGAGACACCCGATGCGGCTTCGCGCATTCGCCATCCTCCTCGCCTGCGCTGCGGCGGCCGTGAGCCTCACCGCCCGCGCCGACGGCGACCCTGCCAAGGGCAAGGTCGAGTCCTACACCTGCATCGGCTGCCACGGCATACCGAACTACACCAACGTGTACCCCACCTACCGGGTGCCCAAGCTGGCCGGCCAGCATGCCGCCTACATCGTGCAGGCGCTGAAGGAGTACAAGTCCGGGGACCGCACCCACAACACCATGCACGCGCAGGCGTCTTCCCTGTCCGAGCAGCAGATGCAGGATATCGCCGCGTATTTCGAGAGCCTGGGCAACAAGACCCCGGCCGGCCCGCAGTGAGGTAGCAAGCCATGAAGCAGTCATTCGCAATCCTCGCTGCCTTCGGTCTGATGCTCTCCACCCAGGCTGCCCTCGCCGACGGCGACGCCGCTGCGGGCAAGGATAAAGCCCAGGCCTGTGCCGCCTGCCACGGTGCCAACGGCATCAGCACCTCGGACCAGTTCCCCATCCTGGCCGGTCAGTACAAGGACTACATCATCCAGGCGCTGCACGAGTACAAGGACGGCCAGCGCAACAACCCCATCATGAAGGGCATGGCCTCGGGTCTCTCGGACGATGACATCCGCAACCTGGCGGAGTACTTCTCGGGCCTGCCGGGACCGCTCAACAACATCCCCAAGGCAGGTCACTGACATAGCTGCCTTACCGAGACCAAGAAAAACCCCGCTCAGCGGGGTTTTTCGTTCTAGGATGTAAGCATGGCCGCACTCAACGGCAAGACCGTGGTCCTCACCGGCGCCTCCCAGGGCCTGGGCGCGGTCATGGCGCGCGCACTGGCCACGGCCGGCGCCCAGCTGGTGCTCGCCGCCCGTTCCGAGGACAAGCTCCAGAGCCTCGCCAAGGAGCTCACCTCCTCCGGCGCCCGCGTGCTCCCGGTGCGCTGCGACGTCACCGACGCCTCCGACAGACAGGCGTTACTCGCTAAAGCACGCGCCGCGTTCGGGTCGATCGACGTGCTCGTCAACAACGCCGGAGTGGAGCATCTCGGCCACTATGCCGAGCAGGATCCGGCCACGGTGGGACAGATCCTCGCTACCAACCTGCTGGCGCCCATGCTGCTCGCGCGCGCGGCGCTGCCGGGGATGCTCGCGGCCGGCCGCGGCCACATCGTGAACATCTCCTCCCTCGCGGGACGCACCGGCATGCCCTTCGGCGCGGCCTACTCGGGCAGCAAGGGCGGGCTTGCGGAATGGAGCATCTCGCTGGCCGCGGAACTGCGCGGCAGCGGCGTCGCGGTGACGGTGATATGCCCCGGTTTCGTGGATGGCACCGGCATGTTCTCCCGCAAGGAGACCCCCGCGCCCCGCAGCATCGGCGCTTCGCACCCCGATGATGTGGTCCGGGCTTTGTTACAGGTGCTTCAGAAACCCCGGGTGGAGGTGGTGGTAAATCCCAAGCCGGTACGGCTACTTATGGCACTCCGGGCGCTCTCGCCGGAGACCGCCCTGGCCCTTGGCCGGCGCCTCGGCCTGCTGGATTTCCTGAGGCGTATCGCCACCCGCCCGCCCGACGCAAAGCCGTTGTAATCGCCCCCGGGCGTGCTAGACTCTCTGTCCAAGGACACGATAAAGG
>DASUBN010000299.1:0-4141 GCA_035763245.1 Gammaproteobacteria bacterium
CTTGGTGGCGAGGGTAAAGCGCCTCAAGTTCTGCAGCTCCGGGTGGGACATGACGCACTCCACCATCCAGTGCCCGAGACCCTTGCCCCGGTGCGCTTCCAGCACGTACACGTCGCAGAGGTAGCCGTAGGTGGCGTGGTCCGTCACCACCCGCACCAGGCCCACCTGCTTGCCTTGGTGGTAGAGCCCGAAACAGAGGGAGTTCTCCAGGGCCTTCTTCACCACCGCGAGCGGGATGCCCGGCGACCAGTAGGCGGTGGTGAGGAAGGCGTGTACCGCCACCGGGTCCAGCTTCGCGGGATCCGTGGAGATCAGGTATTCCTCCTGGCGCGTCTCGTAATGCTCGCCCATCCGGCGCTCCCGCGAACGCTCGCTTATCTCATTTATGTTTGTGACCGAAGAACCGGCTGACCCAGATGCCCTTGATCGGCTTGGCCTGCTTGGCGTGGCCGATGGGCTTGAGGCGATACATGTCCGTGAGGGTGCGCAACAGCGAGTAGTGGTCGATCTTCTGGTCGTAGCGCCCGGGCTTCACGTCCTGGCCGACGACGAGGGTGGGGATCTGGTTGTTCTGGGTGCCGTCGTCCTCGTCCCAGGTGACGATCAGGAGACCGTGGTTCTTGAGGGCCCACTGCGCGTAGCCATCCAGGTTCTGCTTCAGCCAGGCGTCCGCCTGGGGCACGGTGCCGTCGTGCATGTCGTCCATCATGTTGGGGATGACATAGGCCACCGTGGGCAACTTGGAGTAATCGGCCGGGAAGGCGCTGAAGGGCTGGTCGGCTTCGGTGGGCACCGAGGTGAAGTTGGGCACCGGGTTGTGCTTGCGGCGATAGAGCTTGTCGAGGGTGCCGCAGTCCGCGAAGCCTTCCTGGGGCAGGCTCTCGGCGTAGAGCGTGAACCCTAAGCCCTTGGCTGTGAGCTCATCCGCCAGATTGGCGCCGGTGTAGCTGTGGGGACAGGAATCGTCGGTGAGCCCCTCGGTGTCGCCGGCGAAGAGCGCCAGATAGTTCGGCTCGCTCGGGTGGGTGACGGCGAAGGACCGGGTGAAGAGCGCGCCCTCGCCCGCCAGCGCGTTGATATAAGGAGCGTCCTTACTGCCGATGATGGTCTGGAAGGAGCGGTTCTCCTCGATCACCACGACCACATGGGTGGCGCGGGGCGGCGCGGCCTGGACGGTGGCGGCAAACCCCAGGCTGAGCACCAGGGCGACGAGAAAGCGCTGGGCGAAAGAAAGAGTCACGGGATTCTCCAGAGTAAGGGAAGGTTCTTTAAGGTGACCGCGGCGTCACGGCCGCAGCCGCAAGATAGCTCATTTATGCAGGAGTTTGAACGCATGATCCCAGGACCCGGTCTGGAGACCATGCTGCACCCACAGGATGCACATGGGTTCCAGCAGGCGGGCGCCGGCGATGCCGCCCACGTCCACCACGCCCCAGCCGAAGTTCCGGCAGATGCCGGCCACCGTCTGCTTGGCCGAGGCATCGTCGCCGCAGATGAACATGTCCGGCGGTCCGCCGGGGAACTTGGGGTCCACCATGTGGCCGCTGCCCACGGTGTTGAAAGCCTTCACCACCTTGGCCTGGGGCAACCAGCGCTGCACCTGCTCGCCGCCGGAATCCGAGAAGCCGAGGGCGAGCCGGGGCGGCTGGTTGGGTTCGAACAGCAGGGGGTTGGTGACGTCCATTACCACCTTGCCCGCCAGGTTCCCGGGTTTGGCGAGTTCCAGGGCTTCATGGGTGCCGCTCCAGAGGGTCGCGAGCACCGCCAGGTCCGCGAAGCGGGCCGTCTCCTCGAAGCTGCCGGTGGAGGCCTTCTTGCCCGCTTGGGCGAGCCAGGGTTTGAGCTTCTGGGACCCAGGCTCCCGGGTGCCGATCTTCACCTCATGGCCGAGCTTGGCGAAACCGAGCCCCAGGGCCTGGCCCACCATGCCGCTGCCCAATATGCCTACTTGCATGACGCCACTCCTCAAGTGAATGCGGGTCACTATACCAGCGGCCCCATGGCCGCCTGATGACCTTGTGCCGCCTGGGTTCAGGGGGCTTGACAATTTAATCAACCGTATGATTAAATAAAACCATGAATACTCAGAAGCCGAAATCCTCCCGCCGCCCGGCTGCCTCCAAGGCCGGTCGCCCCCCTGCCGACAAGGAGCTGGCCGTGCGCCAGCAGCTCCTGGCCGCCGCCCGGAGCCTCTTCGCCAAGCACGGCTATGACGCCGTCTCCACCCGCACCCTGGCGGAGGCGGCCCAGGTGAACCCAGCCATGATCAACTACTACTTCGACAGCAAGCAGGGCCTCTACGAGGCCATGCTGTCCGACACCTTCCAGCCCCTGATGCAGCGGCTCGGAGAGCTGATGGGCTCGGCCGCGGGGCAACCGAACCCGGTGCGCGGTTTCCTCGAAGCCTATATGCGCACCCTGGGCGCCAACCCCTGGATGCCGCCGCTGATCCTCCGGGAAGTGGTGGCGGAAGGCGGCCGGCTGCGGGGCTGGTTCATCCAGCAGTTCGCCTCCAAGGGCGGCGGGCTCCTCACCCAGCTCATGGCCCGGGAGCAGGCCGCGGGCCGGCTGCGCGCCGACCTCGACCCGACGCTGACCGCCCTCTCCCTGGTGAGCATGGCGGTGTTCCCCTTCGTGGCCATGCCGGTGGCGAGCGAGGTCTTCGGCATGCGCGTGAAGCAGGATTACCTCGACCGGCTCATCGCCCACACCGAGCGGGTGTTCATGAAAGGAGTCGCCGCATGAAGGCGCGTACGCTCATCCTGCTGCCGCTCCTCGCGCTGCTGCTCGCCGCCTGTGGCCGCGAAGACGCCCTGCCCCTGCCCGGCACCCTGGAACGGGACCGCATCGAACTCGTGGCCGAGGATCAGGAACCCATCGTCAACATCGCCGTGCACGAGGGCGACCAGGTGAAAGCCGGTCAGCTCATCCTGCAGCTGGGCGACATCCGCTACCTCGCCCTGCTGCAACAGGCCCAAGCGGCACGGGATCAGGCGGCGGCACGCATCCCGGGCGCCAAGGCCACGCTCGCAAACGCGCAGAAGGAATACGACCGCACCGCGGCCCTGGCGCGCGAGCACAACGCCAGCCAATCCTCATTGGATCAGGCCCGGGCTACCCTCGACAACGCCCAGGCCGACCTCAACGCGGACGTGCATGCCCAGAGCCAAGCACAGGCCTCCCTCGCCAACGCCCAGATCAGCCTCGATCGACTCAGCGTGCGCGCCCCCCGGGACGGCACCGTGGATTCCCTGCCCTATCACCTGGGCGAGCGCCCGCCCATGCATGCGGTGGTGGCGGTGCTGCTGGACTCGAGCAGTGCTTATGCCGAGATCTACGTGCCCGAACCGCTGCGCGCCCGCATCCGGCCCGGCCTCGCCGCGAGCCTGCGTTTCGACGGCGTGGACAGGACCTACACCGGCACCGTGCGCTTCGTCTCCGAGGACGCGAGTTTCACGCCCTACAACTCCCTGACGGAGCGCGACCGCAGCCGCTTGGCCTATCTCGCCAAGGTCTACCTGGACCCGGCCGAGGCCGCGACGCTTCCGAGCGGCCTGCCGGTGGAAGTGGACTTCCCGGCCCTGCATCACTGAACCATGTCCGAGACCTACGCCATCCGCACCCAGGGGCTCACCCGCCGCTTCGGCAGCTTCACCGCCGTGGACGGGGTGGACCTCACCATCCCCCGCGGCAAGGTCTACGGCTTCCTCGGCCCCAACGGCGCCGGCAAGTCCACCACCATCCGCATGCTCTGCGGCCTGCTCGCGCCGAGCGCGGGCACGGCAGAGGTGCTGGGCCACCGCATGCCCGAGGACGCAGAGGCCCTGCGTCGCAAGCTCGGCTACATGACCCAGAGCTTCTCCCTCTATGGCGACCTCACGGTACGGGAGAACCTGGAGTTCATGGCGGAGATCTTCACCCTGCCCCGGTCGCTGCGGGAGGCGCGCATCGCCGCGGCCATGGAGCGCTATTTCCTCACCGACCTCGCCGCGCGGCGGGCCGGCAGCCTGAGCGGCGGACAAAGACAGCGCCTGGCGCTGGCCGCCGCCACCCTGCACGGCCCCGAACTGCTGTTCCTGGACGAACCCACGAGCGCGGTGGATCCCCAGAGCCGCCGGGACTTCTGGGACCGGCTCTTCGA
>DASUBN010000300.1:0-4946 GCA_035763245.1 Gammaproteobacteria bacterium
CGGGAAGGACTGCGGGATCCTCAACGTCAGATTAGTGAGAGGAACATGAACGCCACAGCTTGGAAGACCTATTTCGCCGGATTCGCCATCTATGCCGCCTGTATCGGACTCGCGGCGCTACCCCTGTTCCCGAAGCCTTTGACAGTGCTGGCGGTGACCCAGCTGCTGTCTGCGGCTGCGGTCGCTTCCGCGCTGGTAGCCGTGCTCCGCATCAGCGGCCTGGACCGGCGGCTCGGGGACCCGGGTGCCTCATTCACCCAGGCGCTCCTGGGCGTCGCCATCTGCAGCGGCCTGTACGCAGCGGTGTGTGCAGACCCCCGGCCGCAGGTCACCTTCATGTCTTTCCTGCTCTGGACCGCGGTGGTCCTGATGGATCTCAGCCCGCGCAAGGTGGGTGCCTTGTTCGCTGTGAACCTGGCCATCTACATGAACGCCTTCTCGGGGAGCCTGTTCGTCTCCGACAACACGGAACGCTACGTGCAGTCCGTGTTTACGCTGCTCATGACCGCGATGATGGCGGCCTTCATGTACTGGCGTGCCGCCGACTACACCCGGGTGCGCAAGGAGAAGGCGCAGCTGCGTGACGAGAACGCCCAGCAGCTGGAGCAGCTCCAGGAAGCCGAGGCGCGCATCCATACCCTTACGGTGCAGGACATGGACACCATCGCGCTCAAGTATCCCTACTTCAAGGACGCCCTGGCGCAACAGAAGCTCCGCGCCGACAAGAATGGTGAGACCTTCTCCATCGGACTCATCGAGATAGACCACCTGGCCGCGTTGCAGGCGCGTTGCGGGGAGGCGGTGGCGAAGCAGCTGGTGCGGGAGTTTGCCGAGCGTGCCACCAAGGTCATCCGCAGGATGGACCTTCTGGAGGAGGCCGACGATGCCTACCACCCCCTGGGCAGGGTCGGCGAGGGCCTGTTCGGTCTGATCCTTCCGGGCACCAACCTAAAGGGCGCGCAGCATTGCGCCGAGCGGCTGCACACGGCCCTGGAGTTCCGCGACGTCCATACCAACGCCGGTCCGGTCACCCTCACCCTCACCATCGCCGTCACCGAATACGCCGCTGGCGAGGAGGTGGACGAGATCCTGCAGCAGCTGAGCATGGAGCTTGAGCGGGCGCGCATGCGGCACGAGGACATCTATACGAAGGTGAACAAGCCGCAGAAGGTGGATGTGCCGCTCAAGGGTGCTCGCGGCAGCCATGAGATGCAGCTCTTGGACTACAAGGATTATCACCGGCCGGTGCACTGAACGGTGGGGTGATGCCGGGCTCCGGCCCGGCGGGAGATGCGCCTGGGGTGCCGCAAGGAGGCGGGCCCCGGGCTCAACTTTTTTAGGATTTCGGTGCACATGCAGCAGACCCGCAGGGTATGGCCTAGAATCCCAGGCGCCCTAATCCCCGCTGGAGGAGCGGAAAATGCTGCGCAGTGTTGCCCTGACCAGCTTGTTGTTGCTCGCGGCCCTTGCGCCGGCTTGGGGCGAAGCCCCCCAACCCTTCTTCACCCTGCGCGAGCTCGGCAAGGGCGTATGGGCCGCGGTGACCGTCCCGGGCAGCCACGCCGGTGGCAATTCCGGCTTCGTGGTGGGGGACGATGGGGTGCTGGTGATCGACAGCTTCCAGATTCCCGAGGCGGCGACGGCCTTGCTCGCGGCCATCCGGCAGAAGACCGGGCTGCCGGTGCACTACTTGATCAACACCCACTATCATCTGGATCACGTGGCCGGCAACGGCGTCTATGCCCGGGCCGGCGTGCTGGTGATGGCCCAGGATAACGTGCGCGCTTGGGAGCGCACCGAGAACCTCAAGTTCTTCGGCGACAAGATCACGCCGGAGCAGAGGCGAATGGTGCAGTCACTGGTGCTGCCGTCGCTCACCTATAAGGATGGCGTCACCTTGCATCTCGGCGCGCGCGCGGTGGAGGTGCGGGTGCTCCCCGGTCACACCGGCGGCGACTCGGTGGTGATCGTGCCCGACGCGGGTGTGGTATTCACCGGCGACCTCTTCTGGGACCATAGCTTGCCCAACCTCATCGACGCGGACACCACGCAGCAGATCGCCAGCGATGACGCACTCCTGAAGGGTTATCCCGAGGCCACTTTCGTGCCGGGGCATGGCGAGGTGGGTGCGCCCAAGGACGTTCAGGCGTTCCGGGATTACCTCAGCGAGCTGCGAGAGGCGGTGAGGGCCGCGCGCAGCACCGGCAAGACCGGCCAGGCTTTGACAGACGCGGTGTTGCCCGCGCTCAAGCGGAAGTACGGCGACTGGGGCTATTTCGATTACTTTGCCGTCCACAATATCGAGCAGACGGAAGCCGAACTGAGCGGGACGAAAAGACGTCCCATCCCCCTGGACTGAATCCATGCTGATACTGGACCGCAGACAGGTGGAGTCCCTGCTGGATACGGACGCGCTGATCGACGCACTGGCTTCTGCCATGATGGAGCTCTCGGCGGGCCGGGTCTCGATGCCGACGCGGGTGGCGGCGCAGGCGGAAGGCAAGGGCCTCTTGGGGGTTATGCCGGCCTATCTCCCGGCGAGTGGCACCCTCTCCTGCAAGCTGGTGACTGTGTTCCCGGGCAACGGCGCCGCGGGGCTGCCTACCCATCAGGCGGTGGTGATGCTATTTGACGCGACGAGTGGGACGCCGCTCGCGATGCTCAACGGCTCGTCCATCACCGCCTCGCGCACCGCCGCCGGTTCAGCGCTGGCCACGAGGTTGCTGGCGCGAGAGGACGCGAAGGTGCTTCTGATCATCGGCACAGGCGTGCAGGCCCTGGCCCATGCGCGCGCCATCCGCCGGGTGCGCGGGATCAGCGAATTTCGTGTGGTGGGCCGCGATCCCCTCCGACTGAAGACCTTCGTCGAGGCACTCGTGACGGAGTTCCATTGCCCCGTCAAGGTCGTCGCTTCCGGAGCCAGGGCCTTCGTCGGCGTGGACATCGTCTGCGCCACCACCCATGCGGAGCAACCGGTCGTGAGGGGGGAGTGGCTACTCCCGGGGATGCATGTGAACTCCGTGGGACTCAATGCCAAGGGACAGGAGCTGGATGTGGAGGTGGTGCAACGTGCCAAGCTAGTGGTGGAGTCGCGCGCCGCCGCGCTCGCGCCACCGCCCGCAGGAGCCAATGAACTCGCCGGCGCCATAGTGCATGCGGAGATCGGCGAGATCGTGTCAGGTGCCCGCCCGGGCCGCACCGCGCCCGATGAGGTCACCCTCTACAAGTCGGTAGGCGTAGCCGTGCAGGACGCCGTAGCGGCGCGATTGGTATATGACGCTGCCCTGGCACAAGGCCTCGGCCGCGATGTGTAGCTCTAGGCCAAGGGCTGGTATCCAACCGCGACTAGAGGAGCGTCTCCACCGCTGGTTCCCGCAGGTTATAGCGGGAGCCCATGGCGTGGCCGTAGGCGCCGACGTCGGCGATCAGCAGCACATCCCCTTCACGCGACTCGGGCAGCAGACGCTCGACGCCCAAGACATCACCGCTCTCGCAGATGGGACCCACCACGGTGTATCGCGCCTTCGCCGGCTCGTCGAAGCGCGTCAGGTTCACGATCTCGTGGTGGGCACCGTATAGCGCCGGGCGCAACAAGGAGTTCATGCCCGCATCGACACCGAGGTAGCGCATTCCCGACTTGCCCTTGAGCTGTGTGACACGCGCAAGCAGCACTCCGGCCCGAGCCACGAGGTAACGCCCAGGTTCCAGCCAGAGCTGGATGTCGGGATAGGCGCGCCGCACCTTGAGCAGACCCGCATCCAGCCGCTTGAGATCGAGACCCGGCACGTCGGCTGACGGCGGGACGCCGAAGCCGCCTCCCAAATCCAGCACCCGCACGTCTGGGAAGGAGCTCAGGAGTTCCGTGAGCCGCGTCGCGTTCTCGCCCCAGATATCAGGATCCAGGATGCCGCTGCCCATGTGTGCGTGCAGGCCCACGATACGTGCATCGAGACCGGCGGCGAGCGCCCGCGCCTCAGCAAGTTCCTCGTAGGGGATGCCGAACTTGCTCATGGCTCCCGCGGTGCGCACGTGCTGGTGATGGCCGGCCTCAAGCTCGGTATCAACCCGGAGGAAGACTTCCCGGCCGCGGAAAGTCTCGGGCCATTCCTTGAGCGTGTGCAGGTTGTCGAGGATGACCGTGGCTCCGTGGTTCAAGGCCTCGGCATATTCACGCCGTGGCGCGAAGTTGGGAGTGAAGAGCAGACGTTCTCGTTCGAGGTGGGGGAAGAGGCTCCGTACCCAGGCGAGTTCGCCGGGAGAGACGGTCTCGAACCCCAGGCCCGCCGCGTGGATGAGCTTCAGCAAGCCGGGATGAGGGTTGGCTTTCACGGCGTAGAACAGCCGGTCTACGGCGCGCAGGCTGCGCAGCTCTGCGACAGCGGCTTGCACTGCGGTCCGGTTGTAGACGTAACGCGGGGTCTCCTCGCGAGCCAGCTCCAACAACTCTTCGCGGGCCGCGTGCCACCAAGGCAAGGGGGGGAGGGGTTGAACAACGGGAGTGAGTGGTTCAACGGCGATCGCGGTCATCGGTACGCTCATCTCGGGTCTCCTGTGGGTGGAGGCCGGATGGGCGATAAAAAACCCGCTCCGGCCTGGCCGTCGCGGGTTTTTAGGGTGTTCTCTCTTAAGTCTTGGTCTTACAGAGTCGACGCAACCTCGCCCGCGCGCTGTGCGGCGGGTTTGGATTTCTTCGTGGCGGCGAAGAGCTGGCGTGACATGGGCGGGATTCTCGCGGGCCGCGTCCGGCCTGTCAAGCGCGCAGGGCGCCGCCGGTGAAGCGCTCCGCCTCCACGTCGAACTGCAGCAGCTTGCACTCCAGGGCGCCGTTGAAGAAGGAGTTGATCTTGCCGGCGCGCAGGCCGATCTGCTTGCCCAAATCCATGTCGTCGGTGATGACCCCGGCGCGCCAGTGCAGGCACTGGCTCTTGAGCCACTCCCCGAGCGTC
>DASUBN010000301.1:0-2089 GCA_035763245.1 Gammaproteobacteria bacterium
TGGCTCAGGCTGCTCACGGAAGACTTCGAGAAGCAAAATTTGCAGTGCAGGTTGCAAGCCATGCGCACGGGAAGGACACTGCAGGTCAGAAACCGGCAATCATTCCAGCCGATGATCTCCGGCGGATTGGGAACGTCCTCCCGATATGCTTTTAAGGCTGTACTGACGCCCATCGTTAGCTGTTCCCTTTCCCAACCAATCCACGCCTTGCGCGCGGAACACCCCTAAATCCTGGTCCAGAGTCTACGCCCAGAACGTCCTTGTGGCTTCAACCCTCAGAACCGGATTGAAACCCCGGGTTCCAACGCGCGGTGCGGAACACCCGGTCCCAGAAGGCGGTGGTCACGCCGAAGCAGCAGGGATAGTGGGCGTGGTGATGCCAGGCGTGGCGGAGCTTGGCGGTGTGCAGGTAGCCGCCCGGCCGCGCGCGCCAGTGATGCGCCGCGTGGTGCATGCTCACGTACCAGAGGTAGCCCGCCGCTAGACCCGCCGTGAAACCGCTGGCCAGGTTGAAGCCCAGTGTCCAGCCGAGCGGCAAGAGCACGCAGCCGCATACGAGGCCGCCGGTCACCCAGGTGGGGGTGCCGATCTTGGCGGTGGGCGCGGCATGGTGCATCTCATGCAGCTTGCGGAAGGGGAACACCCGGTGGAAGAGGAGGCGGTGCAGCCAATATTCGAGCAGGGTCCAGGCCGCGAGGCCGGCGCCGAACGACACCGCCCACAGGCAGAAGCGCGCGAGGGTGTCGCGGTCCAGGGCGACGCCCGCCAGCACCAGCAAAAGGCCCGGATAGAAGACGAAGTCGGCGTAATAGCCGGCCTTGGTCAGTCGTACGAATGTGCTCATAGTTCCGATGGATGAGGGCGTGATGGCGCGTGATACAGCGTCAAGAAAATATAGGCCCTTGAAGTGAAGAGACGCAACGGCGCGAGACGGGTTTACGCCGCGGCGGCGCGAGAGGCGTGTCGCCGGTGATATGTCGCAAGGCAGAGGGGTCGGGGCGGCAGGGCCGCCTTGCGTGGCTCAGCTCTGTGGACCGGGCTTAACGGAGATCACGAAGTGATGCAGATCCCGCAGGCCTTCCGGCACCGCAGGCAACTCCGCGCTCTGTACCGCTTCGACCGCAGCGGCATCCAGTGCCGCGTCGCCGCTCGTGCGATACACCTTCACGTTCTCGGCCTTGCCGTCCTCGCCCCGGTCGAATTCCACCAGCGTCGCGCCCTGCTGCTGTGAGGCTTGCGGATAACGCCGCTGGCTGTCCACCGCCACCTTGGTCTCGAGGGCGTAGAGCTGGCGCTGACCGGCGTCGCTCTGGGCGGCGAGCTGGTAGAAGCTCATGGCCTGCTGGTTGTCGGCGGCCTGTTCGGAGCGGGTCTCGTACATGTACCAGAGGTTGGCGGCGGCCACGGCGTCGCCTTCCAGCGCCGCTTTCTTATACCAGTAATAGGCGCTGCGGTATTCGTCCCGCTGCCAGCGGGTGAGATCCGCGAGCCTGAGCTCCCCTTCCACGCTGCCGTCCCCCTGCATCTCGTTGTAGAGCTGCCAGGAGCGGTAGATGTCCGTGGGCGCCTCGCCGTCGGCCGCATAGAGGTCGGCGTTCCTCGGCGCGCTTGCGCATGCGGCCAGGAGCAGCAGGGCTCCGGAAATCAGGATCGCGGCAGGGGCGCGGGCGGACATATAGATAGAGTGTACGCCCGCCGGACGGAGGTGGCGTCACCGCCCGTCCGGGCCCGTATTTCCCGGGCGAAACCGGGGTATTCGACGGCCGTAACCCCGGTCGAAAGTTGATTTCATCCGGTTCAGATATGTTCCGGCTCGCCCGCCGCGGACACATTTCTGAATTAAATCTATTCCCCTGGAAACCTTGAGACTCCTCGCCCACCATTGGTCCAAGAGGATGAACACGGGGACGACGCGCCCGTGACGCCTCGGGCCTCTCAAGGAGGCGCAAGACTTCGGCTTCCAGGTGTGTCCCACGCGTCGCGGCCCGGTTTCCCCACGCCCAGGTCGCGCGCACTCGCAGGGAGACACCCGGAGGGATGGAGACGGCGGGCACCAAGAGGTGCCCGCCGTGATTTACCGCCAGCACTT
>DASUBN010000302.1:0-3144 GCA_035763245.1 Gammaproteobacteria bacterium
ACTTCGCGGAGCGCGCCAGGGGCGGCGTGGGGCTCATCGTCACCGGCGGCATCGCTCCCAACTTCGCCGGTTCCCTCGCGCCCTTCGCGTCCAAGCTCAGCCGCTCCTGGGAAGTGGCGCGTCACCGGCTCGTGACCCGCGCAGTGCACGACGAGGGCGGGCGCATCTGCATGCAGATCCTGCACGCGGGGCGCTACGCCTATCACCCTTTCTCCGTGGCGCCCTCCGCGGTGAAGTCGCCCATCACGCCGTTCACGCCGCGGGCCTTGAGCGCGCGCGGCATCGAGCGGCAGATCCGCGATTTCGTGAGGAGCGCTGAGCTCGCCCGGGAGGCGGGCTACGACGGCGTGGAGATCATGGGCTCCGAGGGCTATCTCCTCAACGAGTTCCTGGTCGCGCGCACCAATCGCCGCGACGATGCCTGGGGCGGTGATTTCGGCCGACGGCTGCGGCTGCCGATGGAGATCGTGCGGCGCACCCGCGAGGCGCTCGGGCGCGATTTCATCATCATCTACCGCCTCTCCATGCTGGACCTGGTGGAAGGCGGCAGCCGCTGGGAGGAGGTGGTGGCGACCGCCCAGGCCATCGAGGCATCGGGCGCGAGCCTCATCAACACCGGCATCGGCTGGCACGAGGCGCGCATCCCGACGATCGCCACGCGCGTGCCGCGCGCGGCCTTCACCTGGGTCACCGGAAGGCTCAAGCGCGAGCTCAAGCTGCCGCTCATCACCGCCAACCGCATCAACATGCCGGAGGTGGCCGAGGCGGTGCTGGCCCGGGGCGAGGCGGACATGGTCTCCATGGCGCGGCCGCTGCTGGCGGACCCGGCCTGGGTGAAGAAGGCTGCTGCCGGCAGGACGGATGAGATCAACACCTGCATCGCCTGCAACCAGGCCTGCCTCGACCAGATCTTCGAGCGGGAGCGCGCTTCCTGCCTCGTGAATCCGCGCGCCTGCCGGGAGACTGAGCTGCTCATCCTGCCGGCCGCCCGCCGGAAGCACATCGCGGTGGTGGGGGCGGGACCCGCCGGTCTCGCGGCGGCGGTGACCGCCGCCGGTCGCGGCCACGCGGTGACGCTCTTCGACGCCGCTGCCGAGATCGGCGGCCAGTTCAACATGGCCAAGCGCATCCCGGGCAAGGAGGAGTTCCAGGAGACCCTGCGCTACTTCCACCGCCAGCTCGAGCTCACGGGGGTGAAGCTGCAACTCAACCGCGTGGTGGATGTGGCCGCGCTCAAGGCCGGCGGCTTCGAGGAGGTGATCCTGGCCACGGGGGTGCGACCGCGCGTCCCTGCCATCCCCGGCCTCGACCATCCCAAGGTGCTCTCTTACATCGATGTGCTCTCCGTCGGGCGCGCCGTGGGCAAACGGGTGGCGGTGGTGGGGGCGGGGGGCATCGGTTACGACGTGGCGGAATTCCTGGTGCAGACGCCCCCTTCGCCGGGCATCGACCGGCACCGCTTCTTGGCGGAGTGGGGGGTGGACGAGAACTATGCCGGGGCCGGGGGGCTCAAGGCGCCCGCGGCGGAACCGTCGGCCCGCCAGGTGTACCTGCTGCAACGCAAACCCGGCCGCTTCGGCACGAGCCTGGGCAAGACCACGGGTTGGGCCCACCGCGCCTCCCTCAAGGCCAAGGGGGTGGAGACGGTGGGCGGGGTGGAGTATCGCCGCATCGACGATGCCGGCCTGCATGTCCAGGTGGACGGCGCGGACCGGCTCCTGGAAGTGGACAACGTGGTCATCTGTGCCGGCCAGGAGAGCCGCCGGGAGCTCGCGGATGGACTTGTCGTTCCCCGCACCCATCTCATCGGCGGTGCCCGGCTGGCGACGGAGCTGGATGCCAAACGGGCCATAGATGAAGGTACCCGCCTTGCGGCGGGTCTTTGATTGAATATTGTCTGAAAAATCCATCCCTGGATTTTTCTGACTCGACGGGTCCGATACACGCTCGGACCTGTCTCCGCCAATCGAGCACATAAGTGCTTGATTGGCGCACGGGGCATCCCTGGATCGCGGGGGAGCCCATGGTGGGCTGCAATGGGTATCTGTGCTTATGGAAAGTTTGGGTGGCCACGGAGGCCGTGGATTATGTCCGGCCAACAGTCTATGATTCTGCGGGGGCCCGGAACGGGGCCGACCCAAACCCTCTTTCATCAAACACGGGGATGAACGCCATGATCAGCCGTGCCTCAATCCGCTGGGCCGTTTTCGCAGGTGCCGTCGGCGCCGCGCTTGCCTTGACCGCCTGCTCTTCCAGCAAACCCTATGCCCTGTCGGCGAACCTGACTTCTGGCGGTCACCTGGTGGTGGCGACCATCGACGTGAACGGCGGTAACTGCAGCGTGCGCATGGCATCCCTGGACTGGAACAACTTCTACAAGCCCGCCTGCGCGGTGCTGAAGGACCAGTCCGGTTTCAAGAGCTTCAAGATCGGCGGTACCCAGGTGGACTTCGGCGCCGTGGACACGGGCTTCAAGGTGCTGGGCAGCCCGCCGGCGCTCCCGGGTCCTGATGCCGCTCCCGCGCCCGCCGCCGGTACCAAGGCGACCGCCGCTGCCGCCAAGCCTGCGACCGCGGCTCCCACCGCCAGTACCGCCGCGGCCCCCGCCGCCGCCGGCGAGGCTTTCCCGAGCGAGTGGACGGTGGAGGCGGATCCGGGCCAGCAGCACCTCGTGGGCCAGAATCCCGGCTTCCTGCTCACTTCCAATAAGCTCATGGTGAGCGGCGCCGACTGCGAGCTGGATGTGACCTTCAAGGCTACCTACAAGCCCTGGCACATGCCCTGCATCGCCACCGCCGACACCAAGGGCAACTTCCGCTTCGTGTTCCTGCCGCGCAGCACCGGGGCACTCACGGGCGGCGGCAACTACGACGTGCAGTTCGTCTCGGAAGGCGCCGGCATCTCCGGCGTGATCTGGGATTCCCACGGTTTCGATTCCTGGACTCCCGATCTGCCCGCGCAGTGGACGACTTCGTCGGATACTACCCAGTAATCCATCGGACTCGATCTGATAGGGGAAGGCCCGCGTAAGCGGGCCTTTTCTTTTTATGTTTGCGGGATGAGCGGGAGTCGGCGTGTGTCGGCCTTGGGTGCGCGTCGCGGCAGCGAGAGCTTGAGACGGGCGATGACCTTCATGGAGTCGGC
>DASUBN010000303.1:0-4005 GCA_035763245.1 Gammaproteobacteria bacterium
TACCGCGTTCTCCCAGCTCACGTGAGAGGGCTCGAACACGTTCCAGTCGAGGTCATGATGCAGCAAGCCACCCTGGGCGAGGCCGCCTGTCGCCAGGGACAGGCCCTGGGTGAGCGGCTGGGACAGGTCCCAATAGCGCCAAGCATTGGGCATGCTCCAGGCATCGGCCTCGATCTCGCTGCCGTAACCCATGGCGTAATGGCTGCCGCCGCCGCTCTGCTTGAGCAGGATCTGCTGCTGCCCGGTCTGCAGGTCCTCGACCACCGTGTCCAGGTCGCAGGTCGCGCAGGTCTGGGGGGTCTGCTCCAGGATCAACACATAGCGGCCGCTCTTGTCCACCTGGCACTCGTTGATGGCCGCCGTCATATTGGGGAAGAAGTAGAACTGCTTGGAGCTGGCGTTGTACGCGACGCAGCCCAGCGGCGCATAGGTGCTGGCATCCTCAAGGGTGGCGCTGAACACGTTGTCATCGTTGCTGGCAGAGGCCTGGACCATCACGGTGTTCGGGTACTGAGTGCTGGTGTCGAACACCGTCTCCTGCGCGTGGGAGAGCACGTCGTAGCGCAGCAGCTGGGAACCCTGGAGCATATAGAGCTTGGTCGGCATCGAGTAGCTGAAGAACCAGCCCTCGCCGGTGGCCCAGCTCAGGGGGCTGTTGGAGTCGAACAGCGGCCCGACCTCGGTGAGGGTACCGGAGGGCTTGTCGTAGCTGAACAGGGTGGGGCCCTGGCCGCCGCGGCTCTTGTCCAGGCCCACGAAGATGTACATGGTGTTGCTGCCGGCGCTGTTGCTCATGTTGCGCCAGTAGCTGTAGATCATGTCCACGCAGTCCTGGCCGCCGCAGTCGGAGGGCTGGGTGATGCGCACCCCCTGGGTGTTGTAGGGGGCCGGGAAGGTGAAGTTCCCCCGTCCCGCCGGCATGAACGCACTGATCTGGCTCGCCGTCATCAACGGCCTCACCACGCTCGTCTCATCACTCTCCAAAAATCCTCCGGGCGCGGAGGCCGAGGCCAGGGAGGCGAACAGGGAAAGACACAGCCCCAGGAAAAGTCGGTAACGGCTGGCGACGGGAAACTTCACGGTCGGACCTCGCGTATCGGACGTTGGCTCTTGCGAGCGGGTGCCGATATGCGGGGCCGGGTCGTTTCGAGGGACCTGGCGACTGCTGTTCCCCGGTATATGCCCCATCCTGATGCAGGGCGTCCGGGGATCTGGTGGAACTCTGCAGGTGAGTACCGGCAGGTATCTACCGTATCGACGCTACAGGTATACCTGGCTCAGGTAACGGATCTTTAAACAAATCAGGAAATCGGGGTAAATACCCGAGATGTTGTGATGGGAGTCACAAGGCACTTGATGTTGCGGGGTGGCGACCCTAAGGCGGGTTCAGGTACGAAGCTTGTGCAGCACGGTGCCGGCATAGCCCGGGCTGATCTCCTTCATCTGTGCCTCGATCCAGGCCTGGATCTCGATGTTCACCTCTTCCGGCCGGCGGCCCCGGACGTATACCGGCTTGCCCACCCGCACCTGCACGGTGCCCGGGTACTTCAGGAAGGCGTTGCGGCGCCAGAAGTCGCCGGCGTTGTGGGCCACGGGGACGATGGGCCGATTCACCTTGTCCGCGAGCAGAGCGCCCGAGAGCCCGTAGCGGCGTGTGGTGCCGGGGGGCATGCGCGTGCCTTCCGGGAAGATCATCACCCACAGGCCTTCATCCAGGATGCGGTGTTGGCCGATGCCGAGAACCTGGTTCACCGCCGTGTGACCGGATTTCCGGTTGATGGCGATGGGCTCGAACGCATAGAGCGCCTGGCCGATGAGCGGGATCCACATGAGTTCACGTTTCAGCACCCAGGACTGGCGGCTGGGGAACACCACGAGCTGGGCCAGGGTCTCCCAGGCGGACTGGTGCTTCCAGTAGGCGATCCCCGGTTCGGCGGGAATGTTCTCCCGGCCTTCGATGCGCCAGTCGATGCGGCAGACGTGCTTCAGCATCCAGAAGTTGAGATGCACCCAGATGACGGCGATACCCACTCCCCAGCGGCGGTTGATGGGTGCGAGCACGGCCGCCGGGATGGATGCGATGCCGGCGCTCAACACGTAGACAATGTTGAAGATCAGGGAACGCAGGAAAAGCATGGGCGAATTCTAGCGGGTTTCACCGATGAGATGGTCCGCGGCGGCAGCCAGGTCGACATACACTTCCGCGTCGGGCATCTGCTTCAGGGTCTCGTGACCACGTCCGGTCTTCACCAGGATGGGCCGCGCAACGGCGGCCTTCGCGGCCACGAGGTCGCGGGCGGAATCGCCGATGGCGGGTATGCCCCGCATATTCACCCCGTAATGCGCGGCGATCTGTTGGAACAAGCCGGTCTTGGGCTTGCGGCAGTCGCAGCCATCTTCCGGTTTGTGGGGGCAGTAGTAGATGCCGTCCAGACGCCCGCCTGCCTTTACGGTCTCAGCCTGCATGCGGGCCGTGATGGCGTCCAGGGCTTTCTGATCGAAAAGACCCCGGCCGAGGCCGGACTGGTTGCTGGCCACCACTACCGTGAACCCGGCTTTCGTCAGCCGGCCGATGGCCGCGAGGCTGCCGGGGATGGGGATCCACTCTTCCGGCGTCTTTATATAGGCGTCGGATTCCTGGTTGATGACGCCATCCCGGTCCAGGATGACGAGCTTCATCCTTCGACCTGGATGAGGGAGAGGTCGGCGGTGTGCAGGAACAGCGCGCTCAAGCAAGCGAGCAGCGCCAGGCGGTTGGCCTTCACCGCCGGGTCCTCGTCCATCACCAGCACCTTCTCGAAGAAGGCATCCACCGGGCCGCGTAGCGCGGCGAGCCGCTTCAGGGCTCCGCTGTAGTCGCCGCCGGCGATCAAGGGCTGCACGTCCGACTGGAGTTGCAGGACCTTGCCGTGCAGCGTCTGCTCTTCCGCATCTCGGAACAAGGCGGTGTTCACCTCGCCCGTGCCCTTGCCGCCGGCCTGGCGCAGGATGTTGGCGATGCGCTTGTTGGCGGCGGCGAGGCTCGCCGCTTCCGGCAGGTCGAGGAAGGCGTTCACCGCCTGCAGCCTGCGCTGGAAATCCAGGGGTTTGACGGGGTTACGCGCCCGTACCGCCTCGAACACGTCGGGCCGGATGCCGGCTTCCAGATAATAAGCGCGCAGGCGTTCCAACAGGAATTCGTAGATCTCGCCTTCCTGGGCCTTGCCCTGCACGGGTTGTCTCGCGAAGGCTTCTTTGACCAGGTCCGTCAGGACCACATCGAGCCCCCGCTCCACGATGATGCGCATCAACCCCAAGCCGGCGCGCTTCAGGCCGAAAGGGTCCTTGTCACCGGTGGGCTTCTGGCCGATGGCGAAGATGCCGCAGACCGTGTCCAGTTTGTCGGCGATGGCCAGGGCCTGGCCGGCGCGGGTCGAGGGCAGGCGGTCGCCTGCGTGGCGTGGCAGGTATTGTTCCTCCAGGGCCAGAGCCACCTCGCCCGCTTCGCCGTTGAGCTCGGCGATGTAACGGCCGATGCTGCCCTGGAGCTCAGGGAATTCGCCCACCAGGTTGGATAGGAGATCACATTTTGCGAGGTCCGCGGCGCGCAATGCGAGGCCGGTATCGCCGCCGATCTCCCGGGCGATGAGCTGCGCGAGACCTGATACGCGCAGGCGCTTGTCGCCGTAGGAACCGAGCTCTTTCTGGAACACCACCTGGTCCAGATCCGACACATGTGCGTCGAGGCGTGTCCCCTTGTCCAGCTCCCAGAAGAACATGGCGTCCGTGAGCCGCGGCACGATCACCCGCTCATTGCCGTGTTTCACCTCGGCGGGCTTGCGGCTCTGGATGTTGCTGACGGTGATGAAGTGGGGTAACAACTTGCCTGAAGCGCCGCGCAGCGGGAAATAGCGCTGTTGACCTTGCAGCACCGCCACGATCACCGCATCCGGTAGCTCGAGGAAACGCTTGTCGAAGCCGCCGGTCACCGGCACCGGCCATTCCACCAGCGCCGCCACTTCCTCG